>JAEEPD010000148.1 GCA_016284575.1 Bacillota bacterium
GACGCCTGGTTCTGCCCTGACCAATTGAATGTGGTTTTTGAGCTCGTGGATTATGTATACGAAAACCACAGCCGTCACAGGGAAATTGCTGAGGAAAAGGCCCGTATGTTGAGGGAAAAGTACGGTTTCTGATTAGGTTCTTATCGGTATAAAAATGCAGTGCGCGGTTCTTTTGCTTCACCAGACCTTTCTTCGGTCTGGCTGTTTTTGTTCAGGTCTTCTGCCGGCATTGTGAAGCCTGGGCCGTTGTCTTCGACGGTTATAAGGCTTTCGTCTGCGGTCTTTTCAGTGTGGATCAGTATCTCCAGGCGGGAGTAATCACTGCCTGTGCCGTGCTACACAGCGTTTTCGACTATGGGCTGAAGGGTCAGGGCCGGCAGGCTGAAATCCGTATGCTGTATGTCGTAGCTCACCTGAAGCAGCTCGTTGTATCTTCATAGGTGTCTTCAAGAGCAAGCTGGAGACTGCAAAGCAGGAGATCAGGGACGGCAAGGACAGTATCCTCTACGAAAAGTCCAGGGAGGAGCTTGCAGATGATATTATGGAGCTGTTCGCCCTCAGGGAGATCGGAAAGAAGGATCCCTTCGAAGACCGAAGAGACTGGTTCTTCCGGCACGAAGGCCAAAGATGAAGGATCTTCCGGTGAAATATACCTGTGAGGCGGCTTATCTAAAGCTGCAGCTTCCGGGGGACAGCTCAAAAGGCATACAGAACAAAAAACACAAAAGCTCCGGCGGCGCCGGAGCTTTTTCATGCAGCAATTTGCTATTTGGTCTTTCTGTTCTTTTCCCAGATCTCTGCGAGGCCTATCAGCAGCAGGTCCGGCTCCAGGCGTATGTCCTGGCGCTTGCAGAGGGGCACGACGAAGCGGGAGAGGCCGCCTGTGGCTATGACTCTGCAGGGCTGGCCGATCTCAGCCTCCATGCGCTCTATCATGCCGTCCAGCATGCAGGCCGCTCCGATGACGGCTCCGCTCTGCATGCAGGCCACGGTGTTAGTGCCTATGGCTGCTTTGGGCGCCGTGATCGGCACGTTTGGCAGCAGGGAGGTGCCGTTGGCCAGGGCGTTCATGGAAAGCACCACGCCGGGGATTATGGCTCCGCCGATGAAGCTGTTGTCCGGGGCTATGGCGGTGACGGTGGTGGCGGTACCCATGTCTATGAGTATCATGGGAGCCTGCTCCAGGGCAAGGCCTGCCACAGCGCCCACGGCCAGGTCAGCGCCCAGCTGGGCGGGATCATCTATCCTGATGTTGAGACCGGTCTTTATACCGCTTCCTACTACCAGCACCCGCTTTACTCCTATGAGCTTAAGTGCCTGCCTAAGGGCTTCGGTCACGGAGGGGACCACCGAAGCGATTATGGCACCTTCGGCTTCCTCGATCTTTACCTTGTTGAATTCCAGGGCGCTTTTCACGTCCATGGCATATTCATAGGCGGTGGCGTCCCTTTTGGTAAGCACTCTGGCAGAGGTCAGTACCTTCCTGCCTTTCAGAGTCCCGATAACGATATTGGAGTTTCCCACATCGATTGCTATGATCATTTTAAGGTCCTTTCTACATTCTTGACTGTATGCGTATGAGCCGCTCGATGACCGGCACCAGTATCAGATTCAGAGCCATCTCGAAGAAGAAATTGCCTCCAATAAGGCCTACAAATATATATTTATAGACGTTCATGTCGCCTGCGATCTGGCTTATAAGGGGTATGAAGAAAAGTATGGTGCCAAGAACGAATACTCCTGTGTTTACCACAGGCGCGGTTAGGGCTGCGAGGAAGGCTCCGATAACGGAGCTCTTATCAGTCCTGTCGTCCGCCGTCCCGGGCTTTCCTGCTGCGGCGCGGTAGATAAGGCCAGCCGCCCAGCCCGCGAGGGCACCCTTAAGAAGAACGGTAATGACAGTGCCGATAAAGTTGAAGCTCATGAAGAAGGCCGCGTCTCCGCTCATAAGAACTGCCAGCCCGAACACGAAGCCAAGCCAGGCTCCGCCTGCCGGTCCGAAAAGAGCCGCTCCCACAGCTATGGGCACCAGCACCATGGATACTGAAAAAGTTCCCAGATGAATAAAACTGCCAAGCATCTGAAGGACAACTACCAGGGCAGTAAAAAGTGCCAGTCCAGTCAAACGCTTGGTCTTCTCTCTTGTTTGCATATTAAACCTCCTTGCTGTTGCTCCGGTACCCATCGACCGGATGCAGCGCAATCTACGGAATAATTGTACAGCAGTTCATATTGAATTAAAAACAATAAAAATCTATAAAAAGTATCTGCAAATGGAATAGCTCGGACAGAAAAGCAGAGCCTTGCCTGGGCTTTACAGGTTTTTGATGATCAGCGATATGCCGGACAGCACCAAAAGCACTGAGGTGAGCTTTCGTACCAGCTTTTCGTTTATCATGTGACTGCACTTTATGCCCGCAAAAAGGCCCGCAAGGGCAAAGGGCATAAGAAGAAGGGCAGTCTTGAGGGTCTGAAGGGTAAGGATGCCCAGTACGCTGTAGAGTATCATCCGGAAGGCATTGTCAGCTATGAACACGGCGCTGATGTTGGCCTTGAAGGAATCTCCGGTCTCCGTCACCCTGCTGATGTAAGCGGCAAGAAGGGCTCCTACGCCGAAAAGTCCGCAGAGCACGCCGGCGGTGATGCCGATTATGGTCAGAACGATCCTGGATGACTTGAGCTTTTTCCTGCTGTATTCTCTTGAAAGCATCTCCGCCCCAAGCAGCACAACGATGGCTCCGAATACCAGCTTTATGGCTCTGGCATCCACATTCTTAAGAAGCAGGGCTCCGGGGATGCTTCCTGCCACCACCATCAACGCCAGAGGCACATAGACCTTGGGATCCAGGCTTTTGCGGTTTTCCCAGGTGAGTATCATGTTCATGGGACAGCCCAGCAGCAGATCTATAGGCGATATATTGGCATTTGCAGCCCCAAAGCTGAGTATGGACGTAAAGACAAGGGTATTTGCAAAGCCGCAAAGCCCCTTGATGAAATAAGCGGCAGCCGCCGCGACGATCCAGAGAATCATATATGATTGTCTCCTGTCAGAAAATAATGGGTTTAGTTCATATGCATAATACCACCGGGCTGCAGCATAGTAAAACAGTTTTTTATATATTAAGATGGAATCACAAGCTCCTGCTGCATGATATGATCAGACTTATGATTCGTTCTGAATACTGCGCATGAAGCGCAGCAGCTCTGCAAAATATGTGGTAAAATATTATAAAACCTGTTTATAAACTATCAGATCAATAAGGAGATCAATTATGGCAAAAAGGATAATCGCGCTGAATGGAAGCGGAAGAAAAAACGGCAACAGCGCTGCCATACTGGATTCTTTTCTTGAGGGCGTACGGTCAGCTGAAGGCGTCTTTGAAATAGAAAGGGTCGATGTGTTCGATCTTGACTACAAAGGCTGCAGGGGCTGTCATGGATGCGAACTGAAGGACCGAAAGGTACGCGGCTGCGTGCAGAAGGACGGCGCCTCGGAGCTGCTCGCCCATATGAGGCAGGCAGACGGCATAGTCTTTTCTGCTCCGGTATTCTTCTGGGAACTGCCCGCGCAGCTGAGGGCTCTGCTTGAAAGATATATCTACCCCGGCGCACTGGATCATCACCAGGAGATAGCGGCTCTCTACAATATGTTCCAGCCCGAGGAAGTCTCGAAGCAGTCCTTCACTCCCCATGCCGCAACTATAAGCTGGCTGACAAAGGCCTTCCTGCGCAGAGTCACATTCACGGAGCTTATCATCAATCAGACCCGGACCTGGGATAAGGAACAGGCAAAGCTCTTCGCAAACTACAGCGAAGCCTCCGCAGATGCATTTGAAAAGATACATGAAAGACGCTGGCCTGAGGATCTGTCTCAAGCAAGGGCTGCAGGGGCTGCTTTGCAGAGCGCATCGCAGGAAAGTAAACCGATGTGATGATGAAAGGAGCATATAATGCCGAAACAAAGCGTTTTTGATATGCCGGTATCAAGGCTGTACCCGCTGCTGCTGCAGAAGGTGGAACGCAAAGGCCGCACAAAAGAAGAGCTGGATACGGTCATAAAATGGCTTACCGGTTATGAAATGGATAAAGTCGATCAGTCGATGAGCTATGGGGCTTTTTTTGAGAATGCGCCTGCAATGAACCCAAATGCCTGCATGATAAAAGGCAAGGTATGCGGAGTTGCAGTAGAGAGCATAGAGGATCCTCTGATGCAGAAGGTACGCTGGCTGGATAAGCTGGTGGATGAACTGGCAAAAGGAAGACCTTTGGAGAAGATACTTCGCTGAATTCGCCGTTTAAGGCCCGAAACAAGTGACGGACATATAAAATATCCAAAACAGAAGCTAAATACGCTCAGAATGGCAATACAGGGCTCTGAGAGGGGTCGGGACCGGAAGGACAGCAGCTATGAAATTCGATTTTATGATTCACACTATAAAGGACCTGGAGGATG
>JAEEPD010000021.1 GCA_016284575.1 Bacillota bacterium
CTATCTGGTTAATCTAGACCAAGGGATAACGCTTAATTATAACTACAATACAACTGCTTCACCAAAATACATAACAATTCACTATGTATTTGAATTTTGGGATAGTCAGGGCAAGTTCAACAACGCACATTATTTTGTGGCTCCATCTGGCTCCTTTGGTACAGCAAGTGGGGTTAGATCAGAAAGGCTGAATTTCAGTTTGCCGGCATCTGTGGATACACAAGAGTATGAGAGTTTCTTGTACTTCTGGAAGGGATTTAAACTAATAAAACAATAATTTGAATTATATTATCGATTAAAGGATAAAAGACATGCAAAACCAAAAAGACAAGTACGAAACAGTGGAAATTGAAGTGATCAAATTCAACAGCGAAGACGTCATCATTACCAGCGGTGGCGAGGACCCGGATCCCAACGAAGGTCCTGTAATCTAGTAAAAACAACAAACCAAAGGCCAGCTCCCAGATGGAGACTGGCCATTTTGGAGTATTTTATATTTTGAAATGTTATGTATCAGCTTATTGTTATAGCTGATCCAGCAATAGCGATTAATATCAATGCCTCTGTCTCTATTCCGTATGATAGCGCAATAAGGGTCTGGTGTCCCGATAAAGAAAACCATTTAGCTAACTTAAGCCTTACTCCACCAAGCGGGTACGAATTATCCAGTGTGGAGAATGGATTTGAGATTCTGTACTCATTTACTGTAATTGGCATTCCGTCGCTCACGTTCAGTCACAGCGCATCCTTTGGGAATGACATGCAACTTAATTTCTATGTACCGGTTTCCAAGCTTGATGGGTATGATAACGTCAGCCTTAAAATTGAAAAACAGGAATATACCAATAATGGCGGGGATACGTATACATATAAGACCGTAGATATTGATACCTATACATACAGGACCATGAGTGGTGTGCAGAATTACAGATTTATCTTTAATGGTATCGCCGCAAAGGAGATGGGAAATGAAATAAAAGCATATATACTTGCCGATAAGAATGGTCATACATATACGAGTGATGCAGATGTATATAGTATAAAAGCCTATGCCTATGCATGCCTGGAGAGCACTAGTTCTTCAATAACTCCGGAGTTCAAGACTCTGGTTGTAGACATGCTTAATTATGGTGCAAGCTCACAAAGGTACTTCAAATACAATCTGAATAATCTGGTGAATGCAGATCTGACTGAAGAGCAGAAGGCCATGGGAACACACTAATAGCAAGTATTGTGGATGAAATAAAGCGTGTACTCGTTAAGGAGCCAAAAGCGATTTGTACCAAAGAAAAGTGAAGCATGATCATTTTCTCCCCGGGAAGCGTTGTATTTTTACAATGCTTCCCGTTTTTTTATTTCCCTTTATATTGTGTATGTGCTATACTGTAAACACAAAATAGGAGGTTTTTGCAATGAAAGGGAAGAGATTGCTTTCTTTGATCCTGAGCGTGGCCATGCTCCTTATGTGCATGCCCCTCAGTGCCTATGCGGCCAACGGAGAGTCCGTCATAGACAAAGTCACATATAAAGGGACATCCATCGCGCCCAAGGACAGGAACATAGTCCTGAGCGTGCCTGCCAGCTTCACCGGCAGCATAGACATGTCCAGCGAGCTCAGCATCAGCTACATAAAGCTCAACTATAAATACTTCGCGGAGATGTATCCCGAAGGCGCCACCATCAAGTACGGTGAGACCAAGATCCTGAGGACCCAGTACGAGGTCACCGAAAACGGCAAGACCTCGTCCTACACCAGCGATTACAAGGTAAGCCTCCAGAAAAACGAATTCATCTCCCCCAGCTTTGAGGGCAGGCTCAGCCTGCGCCTTTCCATGGACGGCAGCGCTCTGCAGCTTTCAAAGGCGCAGTTCGAAAAGCTCTACAAGCAGAATGACGGCAAGGCTATGGGCGGCATCACCATAGAGGGCGCCAAGGCTTCCGTGGTCACCTTCAGCGTGAACAACGGCAGCCCCATCGACACCTCCGTGGGCGGCAAGGTTCAGGCGGCAAACCTGGACAGGCTTTACCTGCAGCCCAAGGGCGTGGGCACCGCCAGCTTTAAGGTAAGCGCCTACGATACCGACGGCAAGACTGTGGACGGCTACATCTCCCTGGACGTGGAGGTCATCAAGTCCACAAAGCTGGCGGATATCAATATCGAGCTCAGCCAGCTGGAGACCTACGGCCTCAGGCGGGCGAACCTGGCCACCATCTTCCAGGAGGCTGCAAAGAAGGACATTGACAGCGTCAAGATAACCGAGCTTCCGACTCTGGGCAGACTGGTCCACAATTACAGCAGCGACGGAAGCTACGGCAATACCGCTTCCAGAGATACCTACATGTCCATCGCGGACTTCAACATGCTCAGCTACATCCCCAACAGGGATTCCATTACCAGGAACGTGGCCGACAGCGTAAAGTTCACCGCAAAGGACAAGGACGGCAACGAATTCACCGGCAGCATCAACATCTCTGTCATCTACCAGCGCATGGGCCTGGAGGACATGAGCGCCACCATCAAGAAGGGCGAGCCGGTCAAGCTCATAAACATCGCGGACATCCAGAAGCAGTACGAGGCCAACGGCAGCGGCACCTTCGGATATGTGTACTTTACTCTGCCCGACAGCAGCAATGCACAGCTCCGCTATAACTACAGAAGCGCCACTCAGCTGGGCGACGCTGTCAAGGAGACCGATGCCTTCTACATCACCGGGACCAACCGCAAGTACCTGAACAGCCTGTACTTCGTTCCGGACAGCGACTACTCCGGCAGCGTATACCTCTATTACGAAGCCTACAACAGCAATCAGCAGTACCCGCTCTTCGGCCGCATCCGCGTGAACGTGGCCACCTACGAGCTCACCGATCTGAGCTACTCCGTATATCAGGACGAGTACCTGAACTTCGAGGAGATAGGCTCCGACATCAACAGCAAATTCAAGTCCGCGGACGGAACCTCCGGCGGCTTCAACTACGTGAGATTCACCCTGCCCAGCGCCAGCTACGGCACCCTCTGGTATGGCTACAAATCTTCCCTCAATACCGGAAGCAGGGTCGGCTCCTCCGACAATTATTACCGCAGCGGCAGCGGCAGGCTCCTCTCCGACGTGAGCTTCGTGCCCACCAGCAGCTACTCAGGCTCCTTCGTCCTGAAGTACAACGCCTACGACAACTCCAACAACGCCTACAGCGGCGAGATCGAGATAAACGTCAAGGAGACCAAGTACGACGTTGAGACCCTGGTGCTGAACATCAAGGCAGGACGCAATCTGGAAATGCCCGTGACCGCCATCAACAACGCGGTCAGAGACGCCTCCGGCGGCGCATCCTTCAATTACCTCTACTTCAGCGACCTGCCCCTTTCCAGAAGCGGCGCCCTCTACTACGGACGCACCGCAGCCGATAAGGGCACAGCAGTGGAGGAGGACAGCAACGACGTATACAACAGGACCGGCAGTGAGAAGCTGCTCTCCGACGTGGTGTTCGCGGCCAATTCCGCCTTTGCGGGCGATACTGAGCTGGAGTACAGAGCCTTCGTAAGCAAGACCGATTACTACGACGGCAAGATCATAATCCGCGTGGCAGAGGGCAACGGGACCCTTCCCGACATCTCCTACGAGACTCCCAATAACCTGATCCTGGGCTTCTGGGGCGCTGACTTCTCCGATGCTCTCAAGACCCTGACAAACGATTCCCTGGATTACGTGATCTTCGAGCTTCCTCCCGCGGAGGCCGGCGAGCTGGTATTTGAATACACCAGCGATTCCAAGTACGGCTACAAGGTCAAGGCTGGAGATAAGTTCGACAGGCTTGGCAGCGGGGACCTGATCTCCGACCTGGACTTCGTTCCCAAGCTCGGCTACATCGGAAGCTTCGATCTGAACTATACAGCCTACGATTCCGTCGGCGAGCAGTACGACGGCGTGGTCAAGATCAAGATCCTGAGAGCCTCCGACTTTGAGGACGTGTCCAAGGTGGCCTATTACTACGATTCCGTGAACTGGGCTGTGGACAAGGGCATCACCGAGGGCACCAGCAGGACCAGGTTCTCTCCGGATAAGGACTGCACAAGGGCTCACGTTATCACCTTCCTTTGGAGAGCCAAGGGCTGCCCGGAGCCGAAGTCGGTAGTCAGCCCCTTCCCCGACATCAAGGATAGCGACTATTTCTACAAGGCTGCCATCTGGGCATTCGAGAACGACATCTACCCCGGTACCAAGGAGGGCAACTTCGCGGCTGACAAGGTCTGCACCAGAAGAGACTTCGTCTACCTGCTGTGGATGGCAGAGGGCCAGCCTTCACCCGGAACCCAGAAGAATGTGTTCGAGGATGTTAAGGATGATGATGCAGCTTGCAAGGCTATTCTCTGGGCCTACAAGACCGGAGTGACCGACGGCACCTCGGCGACCCGCTTCAGCCCCGACAGTTCCACAAACCGCGCTCAGGTAGTGACCTTCCTCTACAGAGCTTACAAGTAAACAAGGAAGCATAAGCAAAAAAAAGGCCGGATCCTTCATGGATCCGGTCTTTTGCTACGTATTGATTATGACCTGTCACAGCTTCTGGGTGTTGTCGAATACCGGGCTGTTGTTTTGGGTCTCAAAGGGCTGCTCGTAGTGGTTTCCGTCGTATTCCTCGTAGTAATGGGGCTGGCTGTAGTAAATATATGCATTCACGCAGCTGGCCAGTCTGGACACCAGGAAGAGTATCAGGAAGATGCGTATGAGGGAGAAGCGGGTCCTGCGGTAATAGGTATAGTGCTGCCCCCCGTAGGGATTCTGCCTGTAGCCGTTCTGACCGTAGGGATTCTGTCTGCTGCCATAGGGCTGGCTGTAGTCGTACTGAGAGTCCTCTGAGTCATCCTCAGAGCTGTAGGCATTCTGTCCGTACCCGTTCTGCGCATAGCCATTGGGCCTGCCTGAGCTGTAATAATAGAAATGGAAGGGACCGAACCAGCCGCTGCGGTAGCCGCCCTGGCCGTCCTGACGGTAGGTGCTGCCCCTTTCGGAGCCGTAGGCGTCATCATCTGAGCCGTATGTCCCGTAGCTCTGGTATCCCTGATAGCTCTGATAGCCCTGATACGAAGAGCCGTAGGAGGATCCAGGACCATAGGAGGAGTAGGCGGAAGAAGAGCTATATCTGAGCTGCTCGTCATAGATAGCCTTCTTCTGAGGATCCTTCAGGGTGTCGTAGGCCGCGTTAAGCTCCTTGGTCTTTTCCTCTGCCACCGCCTTGGACACATTGCCCGCATCCGGGTGGTAGTACTTGACCTTGTTCAGATAAGCCGCGCGTATCTTCGACTGATCCTCCGTATATTCACTTATTCCTAAAACAGAATAGTAGTTCTCCATTGGTCGATCTCCTGCACTGCCATATTGCTACGGCCAGCTGCAGATTGGGTGAAGCCCCTGTGAAGAGCAGGTAAAATCCCGGCTCCGCCAGGCTTCTTCTATATGCGGATGACGTCGCCGTTCTCCATCAGCGGTTCGAAAACGCCATTTTTGATGATCAGAGCCTCTCCGAAGAGATGCTCTGTGCGGCTCACAGTGCCATTTTCACCCCGCTTAAGCTCTCCGAGGATAAAAGACCCATCGGGCAGCACAAAGAAGCCTCTGAAGGCCTTTGAGAGGCTCTGGGGCACATTCCAGGAGTCCCTTCTTGCTATATCCTTGTAGATGTGGCGGCCGAGCAGTCTCTGGTCCGCGTTCAGGTTATAGTGGGGCAGAATGTTGGCTGTTGTTATGCCAAGCCCCTCTATCCAGCGCTTATATGTCAGGTCCCCCAGCTCCACCTCGTATTCGGGCTCCGCGTAGACCGTGTCCGCCATGTTCATGCTGCCTGCGCTGATGCCCATGACCAGTCCCTCGTAGTCCTGAAGCTTTTCCTTAAGGCCTATCTCGTGGAAATACCTGTTCTGGGTGGGCACGTGGCCCCCGGCAAGTATTATCCAGTCCGCCCTGGCGATCAGCTCGCCGGCGCTGGCATCGGTCTGATGATCCAGTATGTCGTAGCCCGTAATGTTGATCCCCGCGGCAAGAAAGCTCTCCAAAAGCCGCATCCAGTAGAATTCTGTTATCTCGTGCATGTCAGGCTCTGAGCACACGTAAAGGGCGTGAATGTCCTTTGGCAGCATCAGCTTAAGAAAGCCGATGAAGCCGTTGTCCGGGATCACTTCGTTCCGCTCGTCGTAGAGCGGGCTGCTGGTAAGTATGTATTTCATTTAGATCTCCTCTGAATCAAGAATAATGGTGAAGGGCCCGTCGTTCAGGAGCTCCACCTTCATGTCCGCACCGAATATGCCCCTCTGGACCCCAGGAACGTACTTTTCCGCCTCCTCGCAGATGTGATCATAGAGAGGGGAGGCCATGTCGGGCTTTCCCGAGCCTGTGAAGCTGGGCCTGTTGCCTTTTTTGCAGTCCGCGTAGAGGGTGAACTGGCTTATCAGCAGCAGCCTTCCGTCCACATCCGCCAGCGACAGGTTGGTCTTTCCGTTTTCGTCCTCAAAAATGCGCAGTCCGCACATCTTCTTCACCAGTCTGTCCGCTATCTCTTCTGTATCCGTCTGCGAAATGCCTATGAGCACCATAAAGCCGCGGTCTATCCTTCCGGTGACCTCTCCGTCTATGGTGACGCTGGCATGCTTAACTCTTTGTATTACGAATTTCATGTTATACCCCTTCTGCAAATGATACGGCCTCTGCCGCATCATCATTATACTATGGATTTCTGTTTTTTTACAATGCAATTCACTTAAGAAAAGGGCAGAGCATATTGACAAATACATTATATAATCTTATATTATGATATATAGACCCGCACAGGAAGGAGACTCCATAAAATGATACGCTTTGCAGCAGCAGGCTTTATGTGCATAGACCACTATCCTCAGTTCGGCGGACGCAGCTACGTCACCGGCAACGGCGTGGATGTGCTTTTCAATCTGCTGGACATGAGGAAGGACATCGAGGCCTCGGTGGTGGCCGCGGTGGGGGACGATGATTTCGGTCGCTGGGCCAGGGAGGAGTTCGGAAAGCGCGGCATCGACATGAGCCGGCTGGAGGTCCTTCCCGGCGCCACCACTCTCTACGAGCTTCTGCTCACGGAGGAGGGCGACAGGGTGCACCACCACATGGAGCCCGGGGTCTTCAGGGACTACAGCTTCCCTGAGGCGTCCATAGAGTTCCTTAAGAGCTGCGACTATATGCACACGGACTTCACGGGAAAGCTCATCGACCGTCTTCCTGAGATCTCCGCCGCAGGAACAAAAGTATTCTTCGACTTTTCCAAGAAGGCTCTGACTCATCCTGATACCAGCCGCGTCCTGCCGTACATTGAGTGCGGCCTGGCTTCCTTTGAGGATGATATCGAAGGCGGCATGCGCTTCGTGCAGGATGGGGTGAGGGCTGGCGCAAAGCTTATGATAGCCAGCTTCGGAGAGAAGGGCAGCATAGCCTTCGACGGCAGCTGGATGCACAGAGGAGAGATATGCCCTGCGGATACCATAGTCAACACCGTGGGCGCGGGAGACTCCTTCTTTGCAGGCTTCATCGACGGATATCTGGACGGTGCCTCCGTGGATGAATGCCTTCAGCGGGGCGCAGCCCGCGCAGCAAAGGTCATACAGACCTGGAAGCCCTATCTTGACTGAGCTTAGCCAAACAAGTCAACCTCTGCAGGCTGCCTGAGGGCAGCAGAAAAGGAGCAATCGATGATTATAGATATTCACGCCCATCCGGTGCTTTACGACGTTATCAACCCGGATGATGAGATTCTCAGCTTCAGAAAGCAGCAGTTCGGCGTCTTCAAGTCCGGGCGGGTCCCCCTGGACTTTGCCCTTCGCCTGATGGACAACGCAGGTATAGACAGGACCGTGATCATGGGTGCCGATTATTCGGCGGACAGCCCCAGGCCCCTGGTATCCAACGAAGAGATCCGCAAAATAGTGGATGCCGCGCCGGACCGCTTCACAGGCTTTGCAAGCGCAGACCCAAGGAAGGCGGACGCAGCCGAGACCCTGGAGAAGGCCTTCACAGAGCTCTCCCTTTCCGGCCTGTACCTGAATCTTTCCCGCCTCCACATGTTCCCCGACGATCCCAGGCTGGAGCCCCTTATGAAGTTCTGCCAGGACATGGACAGACCTGTGATGTTCAACGGCGGCTACAGCTGGACTCCGGACAGTCCCGCGAAATATTCAGAGCCCGTACGCTTCGAGGACATCGCATGCAGCTTCCCGCGCCTTCGCATCTGCCTCGCCCACCTGGGCTGGCCCTGGCACATGGAGACCATAATGATGCTGATGAAGTATCCGAACGTATACACCGACACCTCTCTTATATATATGGGTACACCTGCAAGGTACTACGAGCAGATCTTCTGCAGAGAGATGGATATAGACTGGCTGCAGAACTCCTTCGCCGACAAGGTCATGTTCGGCTCCGATCTGCCCCGCTGGAGACAGGTGAGGGCTATGGAGGGGCTGAAGGAGCTTCCCGTAAGAAAGGATGTATTGGACCGCATACTCGGCAGCAATGCAGAGGTATTCCTTGGATGGAGGAAAAAGGATGAACGTTAAGCTCTACGAAAAGCATATCGAATCCCGGAAGGAATTCGACCTGATACTCATAACGGACGAGGTCAGAAGCGCCGTGGCTGAAAGCGGCATTAAAAACGGCATGTGCGCGGTCATCACCCAGCACACCACCACAGGCATCATCGTAAACGAGGGTCTGCCCTGCGTGGAAAAGGACATAGAGATACTGCTGGAGCGCCTTGTTCCCCATGACTATCCCTACGTCCACACTCACATGCTTCCCTCCTACGGGACCTGCTCCGGCAATTCTCCGGGGCATCTTAAGTCCCTGATAGCAGGGAACCACTGCCTCTTCCCCGTGATCGACGGCAGGCTGGTCCTCGGTCACGCCCAGGACATCTATTTTGCGGAATTTGACGGGCTGCTGCGGAGAAGGTACTACATTCACATAATGGGCGAATAATTCAAAAAAGATTAAAAAAGCAGTTGACAAATAGATAATATGACCTTATATTATGAATGTCACAAAACTACAACACTTTCAATCAGTGAAGGGTCAGACAAAATGAAAAGAAAACCAGTGATTATCATAGCAGCGGAGGACGTAAACGATTCCTTCGGAAACGTGTTCATAATGAACAAGGAATATGCTGACTGCGTGCGTCTGGCAGGCGGCATCCCCCTCGGCGCGGGAGATTACAGGGCCATCAGCTCCTATGCGGAGTTCGCTGATGCGCTGATCATCCCCGGCGGACCTGTGATGCATCCTGCAAGATACGGCGGCATAGTCACCAATTTCATGGAGCTGGCAGGCTTTTCCGCCACCAGAGATGATTTCGACTTTGCCATCTTCGATGCCTTCTGCAGGGCCGGCAAGCCCATCCTGGGCATCGGCCGCGGAGCGCAGGTCATCAACGTGGCTCTTGGCGGAACTCTTGTAAGGGATATCCCCCAGCGCCTCACCAGTGAAAACGACATTACAGAGCATTCCAACAGAGAATTCGCTGTTGTGGATGGTACCCCGGGAGATTTCTCCCACCATTGGGGAACTCATAAAATAACATTAGCTCCGGACTCCGGTCTCGCAAAGATCATGGGCAGGGAGAGCATAGTAAACAGCTTCCACCGCCAGGCCGTGGACAAGCTTGGCGCAGGCCTTACGGCAGCCGCCTTCAGCGAAGACGGCGTTATCGAAGCTATAGAGCACGACAGCCTGCCCATCATCGGAGTCCAGTGGCATCCCGAGCATGCCTGCGAGGACTTCCGCAGGGGAGTACACGAACAGGACATTACGATTTTCGAGAGCTTCGTGAAAATGGTACAGGAGGGCTGCAATGAATAGACCTGTGATCCTTATCAACGGAGGCCCCGCCTTCGATAAGACCTTCGAATGCGACAGCTGGGGCATCAACAAGACCTATGTACAGGCTATAGGAGCTGCCGGCGGCGCTCCGGTGCTCTGCGCGGACGATTACAGCGCTGAGGACTACGCCCAGGTCTGCGACGGCCTCATCCTTACCGGAAGCTTCTCCTACTGCCCCCGCCCCGAGCTCAGGGACAGACTGAGCCAGATAGGCCAGAGCATAAGAGTCGAATACGACAGAAAGCTTTTCAACGCCTTCTTTGCTGCAAAAAAGCCCATACTCGGCATCTGTCTGGGTCATCAGATAATAAATGTGTTCCTCGGCGGAACTCTCTACAGCAACTTCAAGATGTGCGACGGCATAGAGCACATGCTCTCCGCTCACAAGATCAAAACTGAAGAGGGCTCTGTTATAAGACAGATCTTCGGCGATGATTTTTACGCCAACAGCCGTCATAACAATGCTGTTGAGACCCTGGCTCCCGGACTCAAGGTGACTGCCTGGTCCCCCGACGGAGTGATCGAGGCCCTCGAGCACGAGACCCTTCCCATCTGGGGCTTCCAGTTCCATCCCGAACGCATGAGAGGCGATCTGCCCGATCCCCCCATGGGCCCGGATTCCACAGAGCTTTTCAGATGGTTCGTACAGCAGTGCAGATAAACAGTTAACACACATTTTCTTGAGGTGAAGAAATGGAAGAATCCAAGATCCTTCTGGAAACAGTCGATCTGAAAAAATACTTCGAAAACAAGAAATTCCTAAGCCCCAAAACCGTTCTCAAGGCGGTGGACGGCGTCGACCTGAAGGTGCATCAGCACGAGACCGTCGGTCTTGTTGGCGAGTCCGGCTGCGGCAAGTCCACTCTTGGCAGAGCGATCCTTAAGCTGCATGAGCCCTCTTCGGGAAAGATCATTTTCAAGGGCAGCGAGATCCAGGACTACAAGTTCAATCAGATGCGTGAGATACGCAGGCAGATGCAGATGATCTTCCAGGATCCCTTCGCATCCCTGAACCCCAGGTACAACGTGCTTCAGGCGGTAAAGGCTCCCCTCGATGTGGCAGGCATAGGAACTTCCCAGGAGAGGACGGAAAAAGCCCTTGAGATGCTCAGCTACGTGGGTCTGAACGAAAGCTTCGCGGAAAAATATCCCCACGAGATGTCCGGAGGCCAGAGGCAGAGAGTAGTCATAGCCCGCGCCATGATACTGGAACCGGACTTTGTGGTCTGCGACGAGCCTGTATCCGCCCTGGACGTTTCCGTAAGGGCCCAGGTGCTGAACCTGATGAAGAAGGTCCAGAGCGAAAAGCAGGTGTCCTATCTCTTCATATCCCATGACCTTAGCGTGGTTCGCTACCTCTGCGACACAGTGATGGTGATGTACCTTGGAAAGATCGTGGAATCCGGCCCCAAGGAGGATATATTTGAGCGTTCCGCCCATCCCTATACCAGGGCTCTTCTTTCCGCCATACCCATCCCGGATGTGGCAGAAAGGCCCAAGAGGATAGTGCTGGAGGGGGATGTGCCAAGTCCTCTTAATCCTCCCTCGGGCTGCCATTTCAGGACCCGCTGCCCCTTTGCCACAGAAGAGTGCGCCAAGATCGAGCCAAAGCTCGATGTCCTTGAGGGCAAACACAAAGTGGCATGCCACTTTGCGGGCAAAATTTAACTAAAGATATATATCCGAGCGATCGGTTTATATACATATTTCTATTTTCCAATTTCAATTTAAATTGAGAGGTAAAATCAACATGAAAACAGCAAAAAAGCTTATCGCTCTTGTGCTTGCCATGGTAATGCTTGCTTCCTTTGCTGCCTGCGGCGGAGAAACATCCACTGATGCTCCCGCAGAGAATCCTGCAGAGAATCCTGCCGAAAACACCGGCAGCGAAGCACTGGACACCACCATTACTCTGGCTTACACCGCAGCATGGGACTCCCTGATGCCCTATTATTCCGCATCCGGTTCCATGGTCACCAGAGGCGTAAACAGCATGATCTACGACCGTCTTGCACTGGTCACCAACGGTGGTACCACCGTAAAGCCCAGAGCAGCCAAGAGCTGGTCCGTATCTGCTGACGGCAAGACCGTTACCTTCAACCTTGACGAGAACGCCAAGTGGCATGACGGCGAGCCCGTTACCTCCGCTGACTGGGTATTCACCTTCCAGCTGGTAACCGATCCCGCAAGCAAGGCCGTATCCATCGCCTCCGACCCCATGAAGGAGATCGCAGGCACCGATGAGCAGGGCTACTGCACCACCGGAGAAAAGCTTGGAGTTGAAGCTGCCGGCGATTATGCTTTCACCATCACCTTCAAGAACATCACCGATCCTGATGAATTCCTTGCAGCCTACAACAGAGACATCGCCGTACTGCCCAAGCACCTGCTGGAGGGCAAGGAGATCTCCTCTATCCTGAACGACGATTTCTGGACCGCACCCATCGGTTCCGGCCCGCTGGTATTCGAAAGCCAGCCCCAGATCGGCCAGGAGATGTATCTCAAGGCTAACAGAGACTATCAGTTCCCCGTTACCGGATTCGGCACCATGAAGTTGATCGTAGTTGCTTCTTCCAATACCGTTCAGTCCGAGATCAACGGCGATATAGATATCGTCGGCCAGGGCAACGGAGTTTCCAAGTCCAATGCTGATGTATACAAGAGCATGGGCGGAGAGACCATCAAAAACGACAACGGTACCGGATTCACCGAAGTCATCCTCAACAACCAGAGCCTCAGCGATGTAAACCTGCGTCTTGCCATGTACTACGGACTCGACCGTGAAAAGGCCTGCCAGGTAGCCACTGAAGGTCTCGGCTATGTTGTAGACTCCTATGTACTTCCCTTCTCCGATTACTGCAACACCAGCCTCAAGCGTACCCGCGACGTTGAAAAGGCTAAGGAATACCTTGCAAAGTCCAACTATGACGGCCATGCCATCAAGCTTGCCGTTGGCCCCAGCCGTACCGATATGGCTGCTCAGTTCAAGCAGGATCTGGAAGAAGTAGGAATCAACATCGAAATCATCAATGTAGATGGTTCCACCATGTTCTCCGGACTCATTGCACGCAACTATGATATGGGCATCTCCGGACACTCCGGTTCTGCTAACCCCATGTGGTTTGCTTACACCGTTCTGGCTTCTCAGTTCGGCAATACCTACTACAGCGTAAGCGATCCTACCTACGAAGAACTTGCCGGCAAGGTCTATGCCTGCACCAACAAGGCTGACAAGAAGAAGGCCATGGACGAGTTCCAGGAATACATCTTCAACAATGTTCCCTGGATCCCCCTCTATTACTCCAACTCCATCTCCATGGTATCTCCCACCATCGAAAATGTTGACTACAGATGCGGCGCATTCTGCAACGAAAACGTTTGGGAATGGGTAAAAGCTGAGGACTAATCCTTGAATTCTTTCTGCCGGGGGAGCATCCCTTCCTCGGCAGAGCCCTTGATATCCCGGGCTTCCTAAATCACGAGGAGAAAGAAATATGGCAAAATATATGGTTAAGAGATTGCTGACCATAATACCCATCTTCTTTGGTATAACAGCAATCATATTCATACTTTTGAACCTGGCCCCAGGGAGCGCTTTGGATGTGCTCGCCTCAGGCGAGGGCAATATGGATCCGGAGCAGCTTCAGCAGCTGAAGATCTCTCTGGGTCTGGACAAACCTATAATAGTCCGCTATTTTATCTGGCTTGGCGACATACTCCACGGAGATTTCGGCAGGTCGTACTTCAACAATCAGGATGTTATGCTGGCGGTGAAGCTGCGTATCGGTCCCTCCCTGCTCCTTACGGGAACAGGGGTCATAATGGCCATACTCATCTCCCTGCCCCTTGGCCTCATGGCTGCCTATAAGCCTTACTCCATCTGGGACAAGATCTCCAATTTCTTTGCCCTGGCAGGAGCAGTGCTTCCCGGCTTCTTCCTGAGCCTCGGACTCATCTACATCTTTGCTATCCAATTGAAATTACTCCCGACTATGGGTATGCATACAGGGACCAAGACCGATCTGATCGACCTGATCCACCACATGATACTGCCGGCATCCGTAATATGCTTTGGCAGCATGGGGGGCATGATCAAACAGACCAGGGGCGCCTGCCTTGAGGTATTCAACGAAGAATACATGAAGACGGCTCGTTCTAAGGGTATCTCCGAGGCTGCTGTAGTCATAAAGCACGGTTTCAGAAACGCTCTGATCCCGGTGCTCACCACAGTGCTGATGCAGATCCCCCACATCATCGGCGGTTCCACCATAACAGAACAGATTTTTGCATGGCCCGGCATGGGCAGCGCAATGATCAACGCCATTAATAACCGCGACTATCCCATGGTGATGTGTGTCGCCACTATACTTTGTGCCACGGTGCTGGCGACCAATATACTCCTGGATATAGTTTATTCCATCGCAGATCCCAGGATCACTTACGATTAGAAGGGGCTGAGCATGATGTTCGAAAAAATGAAAAAAAGCCAGGCATGGCGCAGATTCAAGAAAAACAAGAGGGCACGCTTTGCGGTGATCTTCCTTTCCATAGAGATCATAGCCTGCTTTATACTGCCTCTGTTTCTCGAATCCCTCAATCCCAATAAATCGGACCCGGTGCTGATCACCTGGTCGGCACCCTCTGTGCAGCACCTGCTGGGTACCGATAAGATCGGAAGAGACCTTCTTGCAAGGCTTCTTTACGGCGGAAGAGTATCCCTTACGGTGGGACTCATATCTCCCATGATAAGCCTTGCCATAGGCATACCTCTTGGCCTTATCGCAGGCTACTACAGAGGTATCCCGGAGGCCATAATCATGAGGATCGCAGACGTTTTCATGTCCTTCCCCAGCATGATACTGATACTTATACTGGTGGCTGTGATCGGCCCCTCCATGACCACGCTTATCCTGGTGATCGGGGTCATGGGCTGGACAGGCATAGCAAAGCTGATCTACGGAAACGTTCTTTCCATAAGGCAGAAGGAATACATCGAATCCAGCAAGTGCATAGGCCGCAACACTGCGGAGATACTCTTCAAGGAGATACTTCCCAACTCCATGGGACCCGTTTGGGTGACCCTGTCATTTAGGGTAGGCGGCGCCATACTGCAGGAATCCGGACTTTCCTTCCTGGGCGTAGGCGTTCAGGCTCCTCAGGCCTCCTGGGGCAATCTGATCAACGCAGCTCAGGATCTGCCCACGCTGATGCTTCGTCCATGGGCCTGGGTGCCTGCAGGCGTGCTGATCGTACTCACCACTCTGAGCTTTAATTTCCTCGGCGAGGGCGTACGCGACGCTCTTGACCCGAAGATGAAACTGTAAAGGGGGCAGCTGATATGTCAACACCACTGCTTGAAGTCAGAGACGAAAGAATCAACTTTATTCTTGAAAACAAAAAGCATGTATCCGCAACAGAGCATGTAAGCTTTAAGCTGGATTCCCACACTACCCTCGGTATCGTAGGCGAGTCCGGCTGCGGCAAGAGCATCACTGCCTCGTCCATTCTGGGACTGCTCCCCAAGGGCGCAGGATACGTGGCTGAGGGCGAGATACTGCTGGAGGGCAAGGATATTTCCAAATACACGCCGAAGCAGATGCAGCAGATCCGCGGCAAGGAGATCTCCATGATCTTCCAGGAGCCCATGACCTCTCTGAATCCTGTGTACCGCATAGAGACCCAGATGACAGAGATGCTGAAGGCTCACGACCCCAAGATCTCCAAGGCCGACGCTCATGCCCGCTGCCTTGAGATGCTTACAAAGGTAGGCATCCCAGCTCCGGAGCAGAGGCTCAGAGAATATCCCCATCAGCTTTCCGGCGGCATGCGCCAGCGCGTTATGATCGCCATGGCGCTGTCTACCAATCCGAAGATCCTTATAGCGGATGAGCCCACCACTGCGCTGGACGTTACTATTCAGGCCCAGATAATGGAGCTCATGATAGAGCTGAAGGAGTCCACCGGAACTGCTATCATGATGATCACCCACGACATGGGCGTCATCGCGGAAATGTCCGATTATGTACTGGTAATGTATGCTGGCCGTGTGGTAGAATATGCTGCAGTAAAGGAACTGTTCAGAAACCCCATGCATCCATATACCCAGGGCCTTCTGAAGTCCATCCCCAGGTCCGATCAGGACAGCGAGGAGCTGTTCACCATTGAGGGATCGGTCCCCGGTCTTACAGAAATGCCCCAGGGCTGCCGCTTTGCCAACCGCTGTCCCCACGCGACGGAGCGCTGCATTCAGAGCTTCCCGCCGACTGTGGAGCTGGAAAACGGCCATCAGATAGCCTGCTGGCTTTACGAGGAGAGTAAATGAAGATCCTTGGAATCGGAGATAATGTCTGCGACAAATACGATCACCAGAAAATAATGTACCCCGGCGGTCAGTCCCTGAATGTGGCTGTCTATGCCAGGAAGCTGGGGGAGGAAGCCGGCTATATAGGTGTATTCGGCAGCGACGAGGTGGCAGAGCACATCGTTGCCACCTTAAATAAGCTCAAGGTGGATATAAGCCACTGCCGGTATGAGGAGGGGACCAACGGCTACGCCATGGTCACCCACGAGGACGGCGACCGGGTCTTTTTAGGAAGCAACCGGGGCGGCGTGCTCCGGGTACATCCCCTTCGCTTTTCCGGAGAGGATCTTGATTACATAAAGGGCTTCGATCTCATCCATACATCGAATAACAGCTTCCTTGACGATCAGCTTCCGCTGCTGAAAACTGCGGGAGTTCCCATATCCTATGATTTTTCCGGTCAGTGGAATCAGGAGAAAAAGCTGGCCGCAGTGCTTCCCTATATAGATTTTGCCTTCTTCTCCGGAGGCGATGCCCCCGAGGAGGAGCTGAAGTCCGTATGCGTCAGAATGACGGATTCAGGAGTCAGAATGGCTGTCGCCACCATGGGCGGCAAGGGAGCAATGCTCTGGGACGGAAAAGAGTTCTACTTCCAGGCTCCGGACTATGTGGATCCTGTGGATACCCTGGGAGCCGGAGATTCCTTCGCCGCGGCCTTCATGATAGAGCTGCTGCGTGGACATAACGCTTCTCCGGACCATATAAGATTTGCGCTGAAGAAAGCCGCTGCATTTTCCGCAAAGACCTGTCTTGTGTATGGGGCCTTCGGGGAAGGCAAGCCTTACAAGAGACTTATTTCATAATAATTGGAGGAAACCATGATGAAAGAAAAATACGTCGGACGTGATGTCCACGCTGTTATTGCCGGCTTCAAGGCCGATCTTGAAGCAAAGGGCAAGAACCTGAAGGCCGTGTATTTTGTGGCCTGCGGCGGTTCTGAGGCTGCTCTGGCTGCAGGAAAGTATATGCTTGCCACCGAGACAAAGTGCCTTTCCGTCGGCAAGTACAACAGCAATCTCTTCGTTCACGATACACCCAAGACTCTGGACGACTGCTGCATAGTTATCGCCTGCACCCTGAAGGGCACTGCTGAGACCATCGAAGCCATGCGCACTGCCGAAGCCGCAGGCGCTTACACCATCGCCCTCACCGGCGGTCCCGATACCGATATGGCTAAAGCCGCATCCTGCGTCATTCTCTACAACGGCGGCGGAGTCGCGACCAATTCCACCTCCACCAGCGTACGCATCGCTGCCGAGATCCTCGGCCAGTTTGAGGGCTGGGAAGGCTATGACAAGGTCATTCCTCTCTTTGACAAGGTAAATGCCATCGTAGAAGCAGACAAGAAAAACTGGTTTGACAGAGCCGCAGCCTTCGGCAGGGAATTTGCCGGTGACAGCATCTTCTACATCCTGGCCAATGGTCCGCTTGAGGGTACCGCCTACAGCATGGCCTACTGCCATCTGAACGAGATGCAGACCAAGCATGCCGTCATGCTCCCCTCCGGTGACTATTTCCATGGTCCCTTCGAGACTACCACAAAGGAACTGGCATACGTGCTGCTGGAGACAAACGGAAGATCCAGAGCTCTGGACGAAAGAGTTATCCGCTTCTTTGAGCGTTTTGCCGGCCGTTACACCGTGATCGACGCTGCAGAATCCCAGCTTTACAAGGAGGCTGATCCCTCCATCGCAGAGTACTTCGAGCCTGTGGTCATCTGGCCCATCGAGCGTCTCTTCGTTGAGCAGATCGCAGAGGTCCGCGGCAGATCCATGGACGACCGCAATTACATGTGGAAATACGAATACTAAGTAAAATTGGGGCGGCTAATCGCCGCCCCGCAATTGTTTTTTTGCGCAAATAGATATATAATGAATTTGCTTTATGATCAACAGCAGCAGTGTCCAAGTTAATAACTATATGGTTGAAGTTCCGCGGAGAAGATCCATGCTAGATAAAACTTCAGCAAAACCCTTATATATTCAGATCGAGGAGGATCTGGAGCAGCAGATAGCTTCCGGCCTGCTTAAGCCCGGAGACCGCATACCCACAGAGGATGAAATGGTCAGCAAATACGGTGTCAGCATCATCACTGTGCGCCGTGCAGTTATTGAGCTCAGTAAAAGAGGTCTTCTGGATAAGCAGCAGGGCAGAGGGACCTTTGTCCGCGATACGCAGTTCGTGAGAGACAGCAGCTCCCTCATGAGCTTCAGCGAGTCCTGCAGAAATCAGGGCATGACTCCGGGAGCCAGGCTTTTAGAGGCAGCTCTCGTAGATCTCGATGAAAAGACCGCCAGGTCTTTAGGCCTTGAATACCCCAGCAAGGGCGTGCTTTTGTCGCGTCTCAGACTGGCTGATGACAATCCCGTAGTCATAGAAAAGAACTATTTCGGCCCTGAATACAGCTTTCTGCTGGAGCACAGCTTCAATAACAGCTCCCTTTTCGCCTTTCTTAAGGAATTCTGCGGTATAAGCATCAGCCGCTCCGACAAGGAAATAAGCCTTTGCTCCGCCCGTCCTGACGAGGCCCGGCAGCTTAAGGTATCCAAGGATACACCGCTGATAATGATACGAAGCACGGCCTACGATCAGAACGGTCAGCCCCTTTATGTGGGGACGCAGATCATGAACGGAAGGCGCTTTACGCTGAGATTCAGACAGGGTCTTTAGTTTTCCAAAGCTTATCTGCTGCAGCCCCAAAGTGCCGCAAAAATCAAGTGCGTATGTGAAAAATAATTGTTGACAAGCAGGGGGCTTGCGACTATAATCTAATAGTCGCAAAACTCCATATGCTGTTATAGCTCAGTCGGTAGAGCGCATCCTTGGTAAGGATGAGGTCCCCAGTTCAAATCTGGGTAACAGCTCCAGAAAAAAATCCCTTGAGAGATCAAGGGATTTTTCTTTGTCATCTTTTTCTTTATCGGCTTACAGGCCCAGGATCTCCAGCTCCTTGCTGTCGTAGTTGAGCACCTCCGCGGTACCGTCCTCCTTTACGCAGATCAGGTCCTCTATGCGG
>JAEEPD010000149.1 GCA_016284575.1 Bacillota bacterium
GAGGAACAGGTCTGCCCTGCAGTACCAGGCGCTGAGCTTCCTGCGGTCGTAGATTGGGCCTGTAAAAATGGTATTGCTCTGCAGGCCGGCCTGCCTCACATAGTCCTTTATCTCCGCCTCGTCCTGACCCTTGCCCACGAAGACCATGCGAAAATCCATGTCCTGGGACTTAAGCGCCGCCAGGGCATCGATTATTATCCTTATGCCCTTATACCACATGAGCCTTCCAACGAACAGGAAGACGGGCAGCCCGGCGGGCAGGTCCTGATCCTTCAGCATCTCGGCAGTCTCAGCCTCCGGGAGTCTCTCCCTTGGCATGTCCACACCGTTCTGCATAACGATATAGTCGCCCTCGTAGCCCAGGGAGCGGAGATTCTCCCCCGCGCCCCGGCTCACGGTCCAGACCTCGTCGCAGGCGCTGATGTTGTCCACCAGCAGCCTGGCTGCGCCCTCCTGTATAAGCCTGCTGCCCACGATGTTTTCGATGTCGATGTCGAACTTAGTGTGGTAGGTCAGTATGAGCGGAGTTTTTACGATGTCCCTGAAGCCTCTGGCCATCATGGTGGAGGCTATGGGGCAGTGGGAGTGCATTATCTGTACCCCCGAATCCTTCAGGCTCTGGGCCACGGAGGGCGCAAAGGGGTAGCCCGCATAGTAGCCCACGAACTTGCGGACGTCTATGGCAGGATATCTGTATACAGGATAGCTGAAGGTACTGTCATCTGCCTCCGGGTTCTCCGGGGTGACCACGCTGGGGCTTCCTCCCAGCTTTTTTATTTCCTCTGCGTAATTGACCACCGTGTTCGCCACTCCGTCGATGAAGGGCGGAAAGGAGTCGTTCAGCAGACATACATTGAGTTTTTCCATTTGTTTTGCGGCCCTTTGGGGCCGGATCCCTTCTATAGTTTTAACCCTTTTGAATTGAGCCTTTGGCTATTTCAGCACCGTAAATTCCGGGCTGGCCTCCAGCAGGGCTTTGTTTGCCACCAGGCAGACCGCGGCTTCTTCAGCGAAGCGGTCCAGTATTCCTGCGCATTTTTCCAGATCCGCCGGAGTGGTCCCAAGGATCTCCATGCGCTGACGCTTTATGTCCTCGCGGCTGAAGCCGGAGAACCAGTCGGAATCGGCCAGCATGGCCTCGGCGCGGACGCCTCTGAGGGGCTCGGTGCCTGCGATGGTGGAGATGATGAACTTATCCAGGGGTTCCCCGGAGCCTGCTATCCCGCGGAGGAAATCACCCAGGCCCTTGTTTATCTCAAGGGACTTGGCGGGAGTCGGATCTCTGAAGGAATAGCTGTATACGCTGCCCTTGATGCCTGTGCGAAGGCCGGTGCCGTAGGCGCCTCCCTGCACGCGGACCATGTTCCAGAGATAGCCGAAGCTCAGGATCTGGGAGGCGACGCTCATGCTGCCGCTGTATGCCTCTCCCAGGGCCTGGAGCGTGGCTGCCTGAGCGGAAAAGCCGATCTGGGCAGGGATCTCGTAGGCGCTCTTTTTCGGAAGCTCTGCCTTGTAGGAGCTTTCCGCCGGGGGCTCTTTGCCCTCCGGGAAGATGGCGAGGAGCTCGTCCAGGCTGATCTCATCGGTGGAGGCATAGCCTGCTGTGAGGGCCTTTCTGCAGAAGATCTGCGGGATGGAAGCCTTAAGGCCCTGTGCGAAGCCCTCCAGCCTTTCGTCTATGTGGTCCGCGAAATCGCCAAGCCACTTGATGTGGCTGTAGCCGGAGGTAGCCTCCATAACGGCATTCTCGGCACTGTAGCCCGCTGCCGCTATGGCCGCTGCCAGGGCGTGACCGGCTCCAACGGGAGCCTCCTTGGCGTCATTGCTCTCCTGAACCATTATGTCGCGTATGTTTCCAAGCTGGCTGAAGTCGCTCCTGAAGAGTATCTCCTGAAGCAGTCTTGCGGCGTGGGAAAGGTTCTCCTTAAGCAGGCTCAG
This sequence comes from Bacillota bacterium, assembly GCA_016284575.1. GTDB lineage: Bacteria > Bacillota > Clostridia > Peptostreptococcales > Anaerovoracaceae > RGIG2707. The sequence continues at coordinate 1,939 of JAEEPD010000149.1, forward strand.
ACGCACTGTCATCATGGGGGTGCAGCTTTCTGTCCGGCCCTTCTTAGAGCCTACGGCCAGCTTCAGCTCCATGCGGCCCAGGTATTTTTTGATCTCCTTCTCCAGCTCGTTTACGCTGTAATTTTCCGTGGGGATCTCGCCAAGTATGCTGCCCAGGAAGCTGATCTTCTCCAGCTCCTCCAGGCTGCGTCCGGAGGCGTTGAAGTACAGGTTTATATGGACGATGCCGTTGGTCGGCAGGGGGTGATAAAGCAGGGTGATGCCGCCGGCCTTCTGCTCGATGGTCTTCGGGTAGTCCGGCTCCTCGCTCACCTCGGAAAGGTCCAGCACGGGTATGGTGGCGCTCTGCTCGGGCGTGTCTTCAGACTGCTGCCAGGCGGTGAGGGCCTCGTTCATGGCCTTGTTTTCTTCGTAGTCCTTTTCGGTCCAGCTTTCTGCGATGGCCGCCAGCCTTTCCTCCTCGGCCTTCCTGAGCTCGTCGCCCAGGGTCTTGGAGGGTCTGCTGAAGAGCAGGGCGCCGGTGCTGTCATCGAGAA
>JAEEPD010000150.1 GCA_016284575.1 Bacillota bacterium
ATGGCGGGGATCTGATTTTCGGGACAGGTCAGAAGGAATATCTGCCGTTTTGCCATCTCCGTCTCCAGCGGTATTCTGTACAGGGAGCCCTCTGTAAGCTCCTGCTGTATCAGGGGCTCCGGCATGGAGCCTATGCCCAGCCCGTTCATGATCATGGATTTAGCCATAAAGAAGTTTGAAACATTTATTATCGGCTGTTCCGTTCCTGTCACATTGAAGAAGAACTGGGTGACCTGCTTAAGATAGAGCTCATCCGCCATGTAAAGCTTGACTGTTATGAAGGGGTACCTGGCCAGCTTGTCGGGGGACTGCTTCTTTTCCTGAAGGAAGCGGTATTTTTCATTTCCGACCATCAGGTCCTGAAAGCTGGTCAGCGGGATGGAAGTGAGCTTTTCGTTGGTGATGCTGATGGGGCCTGTTATCAGGGCGAAATCTGCCAGTCCGCTCAGGACCTGCTCTATGCAGTCCAGTGTGTGCGAAAGATTCAGGTTGACTGAAACATTGGGATTCTGCTGCCTGAACCACTTTAAATAATCACTGCCGCAGACGTGGAAGGAGGTCTCGGTGGTGGCTATATTAATGCTTCCGCTGTCCCCGGAAAAATAGTTGTAAAGATCCTGTGTGGCCTTGTTCAGGTGCTCTATGGCTTCCGCCACATGGGGGTAGAGGATGTTTCCCTCAGCCGTCAGATAGACCCCCTTTTTTGTACGGACAAACAGCTTTGAGCCGATCTCCTCCTCCAGCTGCTTGATGGTCCTGCTTATGGTGGGCTGGGTCAGGTAGAGCATGGCTGCCGCCGTGGAGATGCTCCGATACTTTGCAACATAGTAAAAGATGCGATAGTAGTCGAAGGGTATGGAATCTATTCTTTTCATAACATACCTCCATATGTATTTTTGATTGTACCATTCACATTTGGATATTTGTCATTGATTTTTGATATGACGTCATATCTTTAAGTAATTTTACTTATGCAAAATCGATAGCTAATATGAGACATGGAGATAGTTTAGCCTTAAAGGAGGGTAAAAATATGAAAATCATTGTTGTTGGAGCCGGTGCCATAGGCGGAGTAGTGGGCGGCCTTCTTGCTAAGGGCGGCTGCGATGTGACGCTGCTGGATGTGGCTGCTGACCACGTAAAGGCCATGAAGGAGCAGGGCCTGACACTGGTCCTGACCGATGGAAGCAGGGAAGTGATACCTGTAAAGGCCGCAACGGTGGACGAATATATCGCGGGCTGCAAGGAAGCTCCCCAGTGCATCCTGCTCTGCGTAAAGGGCCAGTTTACCGAGACAGCGCTGGCACCCTTTGTTCCGCTGATGGATGAGAACAGCTTTGTGGTATCCATCCAGAACGGACTGAACGAATACAAGATCGCTGAGATGATAGGAAAGGAACGCACTGTCAGCGGCTTTGTCAACATCTTCTCCGATTATCTTGAGCCCGGTGTCATCAATTACGGCGGAGAGGGCGCTCTGGTCATCGGCGAGATGGACGGAAGCATCAGCCCAAGGCTGGATATGATCAGAAGGGAATTCAAGGGCATAGATCAGCTTGAGATAAGCGATAACGTTCTTGGCTATCTGTGGGCTAAGCTGGGCTACGCCATGGTCCTGATCGCCACCACTCTTACCAACGAGACCATGGCGGACTGCATAGACGATCCAAAGTACCGCGATATGTTCATAGAGCTGAGTGCCGAGACCTACGAGGTGGCAACAAAGGAGGGCTTTAAGCTTCCGGAGTTCGACGATTACATTCCGGATCTTATCTATCCAAGAGAGAACCGCGACCCCGCAAAGCTCAGCCACATGCTGGATGTGCACGTGGAAAGGCTCAGAGGCTATACAAAGGTGCACAGCGGCTTCTGGAGAGATCTGGTGGTCAGAAAGAGAAAGAGCGAGATAGCAGTTTTCGAGGATCCCATCAGGTCCTGCGCCGCGAAGCACGGTGTTGAGATACCCCTGACGGATCTCACCTGCAGGATGTTCCACGAGTTGGAGGAGGGCACAAGACCTTATACCACTGAGAATCTGGACATTCTGGCAGAGGCGTACAGAAGATACTACTTAAAAGGATAGCCCGAAAGGAGGCAAAAAAGACAATGCTTGATTTTACAGATAAAGTTGTTCTGATCACCGGAGGCGCGGCCGGTATAGGCGGGGCTGCCGCAGGCATATTCGCCAGACAGGGCGCCAGCGTCATCATCACCGATATAGATCTTTCCATGGCTCAGGCAAGAGCTGATGAAATCAAAGCCGAGGGCGGAAAGGCCGAGGCCCTGAAGTGCAATTCCAGCAACTGCGATGAGGTGGAATGCACTGTCAAGAGCGTGCTGGAGCGTTACGGCCGCATAGACGTGTTCGTGAACAACGCAGGCGGTACCCACGGTGCCATCCACAGCGGCGACATCGAGGACTATACTGCTGAGGAATTCGACAAGGTCGTTAAGCTGAACCTTTACGGACTGTTCTATTTCACCCGCTGCATTATCCCCCAGATGAAGAAGCAGGGCGGCGGAAGCATAGTTATAGTCTCCTCCGGAGCAGGCCGCACCACCAGCCGTTCCGAGGTGGGCCGCATACCCTATGCGCCCAGCAAGGCTGCTCAGCTTGGCCTCATGAGGCAGCTGGCCCTTGAGACCGCCCCTGAAAACATCAGGGTCAATGCCGTAGCCCCTGGACTTATCAAGTCCACCGCATACATAGAAAATAACTGGCTTTCCAACACCGAGGAGCAGAAGCAGGCTACTCTGAACAAGATCCCCATGGGCAGAAGAGGCCTTTCTGAAGAGATAGCCAACGGAATAGTTTTCCTTGCTTCGGACGAAGCATCGTATATTACAGGTCATTGCCTCGATATCAACGGCGGGATCATCATGATGTAAAGCATGGAGTACATCGTGAAATCAGGCCCGGTACAGAGGTTGCGTTATTATTCATTGATAGGAGGAAAAGTTAATGGATTATCAA
>JAEEPD010000151.1 GCA_016284575.1 Bacillota bacterium
TGACGGACAAGAGCTATTCCGAAACCTACGGCGCGCGGAATCTCCGCCGCCTGATCCAGAAAGAGGTCGAGGACGCCATCGCTTCCGAGATCATCGACAAGCGGCGCGCGGCGGTCAGTCAGGTCGGCCTGAGCGCCAAGGACGGCAAGCTGGAGATCCTCGCCATATAAGAAACCATAAAGAATGAGCCTGCTGCGAAAAACGCAGCAGGCTCATTCTTTTATGGCATTCCGTCAGAGCATTTCCCTGAGCAGCGCGGCGATGGGGTCGAGCGCGGTCTCCGTCATCTGCTCGATCTTGCCCTCGTCGACCTGCGCGGCAAGCTCCATGTTGAACGGCAGCTTGCAGACGGTGTCGATGCCGTGGCGCGCCGCGATCTCGTCGATGTGGCTCTCGCCGAAGATGCGGTGCTCCTTGCCGCAGTCCGGGCACTTGAAATAGCTCATGTTCTCCACGATGCCGTATACGGGGATCTTCATGAGATTGGCCATTTTCACGGCTTTTGCGACTATCTTGCCGACCATTTCCTGAGGGCTGGTGACCACAACTATGCCGTCGACAGGCAGGGACTGGAATACGGTCAGAGGAACGTCGCCGGTGCCGGGAGGCATGTCAACGTACATGCAGTCCACATCTTCCCAGATAACGTCGGTCCAGAACTGCTTTACGACGCCTGCTATGACCGGGCCTCTCCAGACCACGGGGTCGGTGTCGTTCTCCAGCAGCATATTGAGGGATACCATCTGTATGCCGGTTTTGGTTACAGCGGGGTAGATCATGCCTTCTTCGTTAGCGAGCGCCCTTTCATGCACTCCGAAAACGCTGGGCATGGAGGGACCGGTAATGTCCGCGTCGAGAACAGCCGTGCGCTTTCCGCTTCTCTGGGTCTGACTTGCCAGCATGGAGGTGACCAGGGATTTGCCTACGCCGCCCTTGCCGCTGACAACGGCGATGACCTTGCCTACCTTGGAATATTTGTTGAGATCAGCCTTGAACGGGTTGCCTGCTGTTCTTGAAGAGCAGTTTGCTGCACAGCTGGCGCAATCGTGATCGCAATTTGATGAATTAACTGCCATTATAGAATCTCCTTTGATTTATTTTATCTTGCTGGATGAATATACCACATCCCGCAGTTTATTTCCATAGAAAAGCTTAATTACCCCTTAGTCCGGATAAGCATTGTCGTTATCCGGGTTGAACTTTTCAAATATGCAGATGCAGCCGTCGGCTTCAAGTCTATCCATATCCGCCTTGCTGCGTACTGTCCAGCTGACTTCCTGCACTCCGAAGGCTTCTTTAGCTCTCTTCAGCCAGTAGCTTGCCCTGTCAGTGTGCTGATAAGCCACAAAATCCGGGCAGGACTTCCTGTCCATCCACAGGTTCTGAAGTATTATCTTCTGATACCAGGGGATGTTGGCATTGGAGCCCACGAATTTCATGGAAAGCTGGCCTCTGCAGATGTCAGGACGGAGATTTTTCACATCCTCCACTGCTCTGGGATCGAAGCTTTCTATGCAGTAGTCGCCCTTATAGCTGTCCAGTCTTTCGCAGACTGCCTTGGCAAGCTCGTAGTGGTTGCCCTTGTAGGTCTTGAGCTCGATGATCAGGGGCGTGGCGTCCTCGAAGAGCTCCAGCACCTCGTCAAAGAGAGGCACGGGCTCATCCGTCCCCTCCAGCCTCAGGTCCGCCAGGCCTGCCATGTCCAGATCCTCTATTATGCCCTCCACGCCTGCGCAGCGCTTGAGCTCAGAATCGTGGAACACCGCCAGTGTGCCGTCCTTAAGAAGGTGCACATCCAGCTCTGCGCCCCAGCCGTGCTCTATGGCGCGCTTAAAGGCGGGCAGAGAGTTCTCCGGGATGGATGGTTTATAGTGATAGCCTCTGTGGGCAAAGCGGTATTTTCTTAAGACCTCCCAGGCGGGATGATCCTTCCTGCCGGGGACCAGAAAATCAAATAACATAAATATGCCTCCTGCGCGCGAAGCCGCAGCGCATTAATCCTCCATATCCTCCAGTGCCTCTATGCCCTTCTTTGCGGTGGGCTTGCTGTCGCCGTGCTTTACGAAATACATGGTGATCAGAGCGCAGGCCACAAATATGGTAGCATAGGGGAAGAGGATCGTCATGCCCAGCTTATCCATAAGGAAGCCGGAGACCATGGGTGTGGCCACCTGAGCCGCCATGGATGCGGTGTAGTAGTAGCCGGTGTACTTGCCCACATCGGCGCCGGAGCACATCTCCACCACCATGGGGAAGGAATTCACGTTGATGGTCGCCCAGGCTATGCCGGCCAGGATGAACACGAAATTCATGGCCATGGCAGGGCTTTCCGCCGTCATGATGGAGCCAAGGCCGAAGGCCGCTGCCAGCATCACGACGCCGGCCATTATGGTCTTCTTGCGGCCCACCTTGCTTGCTATCATGCCTACAGGCAGATAGGAAAGGATGGCGGCTCCCTGAGCTATTATCAGGGTCAGGTTGTAATCCTTGTGCAGGATGTTGCTGGCGTATACGGAGTACTTGCTGATGACGGCGTTGTAGCCGAAGAACCAGAGCACTATGGAAAGAAGTATGAAGATCAGGGATCTTCTGTGGGCTGCGTCAAGCTTCTGTCCTGCACCTGCGTTTCCGCTGGCCTCGTCCTCCTCCAGTATTCCGTAGCGCCTGGAATCCTCCTCCATCTCCTTTACGAAGCGGGGCTCCTTTACTGTGAGCATGAAGATAGCCAGGGACAGCAGCATTATGCCCGCGATCACGCCGAAGTAGACGGTGTAGCTCATCAGGGAGTTGCGGACTGCGCTGGTGGCGAACACCATGCCAAGGGCCAGCACGCTTATGCCGCCGGCGGAGCCCATCAGGTTGATGATGGCATTGGCCTTGGAGCGCAGAGGCTTCATGGTGACATCAGGCATCAGAGCCACTGCCGGGGAGCGGAAGGTGGCCATGGAGATCAGCACCGTAAACAGCAGCAGCACGAAGATTATCAGCGGCGTCTTGTTGGCCTGGGTCTGGGCCCAGGCATAAGCCTGCCTTGCGGGAACCACATAGGCGGTGTAATCCGGATTAGTGGATGTCTTGCCGTTTTCTGTGATCTGGCTTCTGATCTGAGCGAATTCCTCGCGGCTGAACTTGTTGCCCAGCACGAATCTGTCGCCGCCGGGAGTCATCAGCGTTGCCGCCTTTTCAGCATCATAGATGCATTCGAGGGCACCGGGATCGTCGATCTTCGAGACCGCGTCGATGTTCTTCAGCTGCATGCTGTCGGCTGCGGAAAGGCCCACCAGG
>JAEEPD010000152.1 GCA_016284575.1 Bacillota bacterium
GGCCAGGGTGTCGGCCATTTCCTTGCCGTAATCGGCTTCGAAGTCCTTCATTACTTCGGCGCAGACGATCTGGCCCTCGGCCCCGAAGATGGCCTGGGTGACCTCTGCATAGGCCCAGTAGCTGTGGGCGCAGTGGTATTCGAAGGGCTTAAGGTACTCCTTCTTTTTGCCAAGCTCCTTTCCCTCTGCAATGTTTCCATCCTTCAGGTAGTGGATGCAGCAGTCCGCCATGTTCAGGTTCTGGTCCACGGTGTAGCCCAGAGCCGGGTTGAAGCCTCTTGAAATAGCCGCATCCAGATAGGTGCAGTAGACCGCGCCGGCCTCCAGCAGGCCCATGTCCTTGAACTGGGTATGCCAGGGGCAGCCGGTGATGATGGTCTTGAAATCCGGACTCAGGGTGGACTTGTTCTGTATGCCTTCGTCTATGATCTCCTGAGTGTTGACCCATTCGCCGTACTGGTTGTAGGTGGCCTGGGTCAGTGGCTGACCGTCCCTTATGGCCCGCTGAGCCATGCGGCGGCCTCTTTGCATTGCGTAGTACTGGGTGGCGTGGATGAAGGCCTGAACGCCCCTCTCCTCAAAGTGCTCTTTAAGATGAACGTAGTATTTTGCCGCGATATACGCGTGAACTCTTTCGTTGAAACCCATGATTATCTCCTTGATCTTCTGCATATCGGCCATCCGGCCGCTGTTTTATTTATCATAACATATTTAAGGCCTCCGGTGATGAAAATCTGTTTGACTAAGTGCTGCCGGAGAGTATAATTTGCGGAGTACGGGAGGTTTGCGCAAAGTGAGCGGACAGATCGGTTCTTCGGGCAGCAGCCTGATGAAAAAAGAAAGATACATCAATTTCGTATACATACTTATAAACTCCATCTACTGGATAGTCTGCTGTGTGACCGGCGGCTATGCCTACAACTTTCTGTCGGAGTGCCGCTATGCAGACGGACGGGTGGTCTCGGACGGAACAGCGGGGATAATAATAGGCATAATCTACCTGCTGACGGTTGCCATGCAGGCCAGGCTGGGCGCTGTGATAGACCGTTCCGAAAAAATCACGGAAAAGGACGCCATGACGGTGATATTTATCGTTGTGGCGATGCTTGCCGCGGTTTTATCCTTCATAAAGCTGGCTTCGCCCTTGATGTTTGCGGTGCTGATACTCTGCTACAGCCTGATGTCAACGGCGTCGCCCTTCATCAACAGTCTGGCTTTTGTGTATGCAGGCGAAGGGATCAGTGTCAATTACGGCCTTGGAAGAGGCATGGGCTCCGCCGCCTACGCTCTGGCGTCCCTTATAATAGGCAGGCTCTGGGCAGGCTTCGGCAAGGCGTTTGTGCCCTATTACATTATCGTGACCGCTCTTATGGGGCTTGCGATAGTTCGCATGCTGCCAAAGTACGGAAGAGGCGCGGAAGGCAGCATTCCCAAGGCAAAGAGCAGTCTCAGCTATGCTGAGTTTTTCAGAAAATATCCGGTGATGGTGCCGGTGGCGATCGCCACGGTGCTGCTCTTTATGGGCGGAAGCACCATAGGGATCTTTATGGCGAGGATAGTCGGGAACGTGCTGGGACCGGAAGCTTCGGCTGTGCCGGGAGCGGTGGCTCAGGTGCAGGGCAGAGCGCTGGCGCTTCAGGCCATAGTCGAGCTTCCCGCCATGTTCTATTTCAACAGGCTAAGGCTGCGATTTCCGGTAAACAGGCTGCTGAGCGTAAGCGTAGTGGCCTTCTTCCTGAAGTTTCTTATTCTGGCCCTTGCAAAAAGCCTTGGACTTTTCTACTTTGGACTGTGCTTTCAGATGGCGGGATACGCGCTGCTTACCCCTGCCACGGTGTATTTTGTCCAGGAGACCGCGCAGCCGGAGGACAGAAACAAAGGTCAGGCCCTTATGGGCGCCTCAGGCATTTTCGCTTCCTTCATGTCCAGCAGCGTCGGAGGACTGCTGCTCCAGCGGCTTGGCGTTCCCCCGGTTCTGATGATCAGCGTTATCGTGATAGGCCTTGGTGCTGCGCTGATGATCATTAGCGTCAACAGAAAGAAATAAAAAGCCGGAGGCAGCTCCTCCGGCCGGACTAATGGGGCGTCATCAAGCGTCCCTTTATATTTATCGTTTATTGCCGATAGGCGATAAAGCTACAAAATACAGGACTTTAATCTTCATGTGCTTTTGTAAGCTCTGCGCTCTCCAGCTTTATTATTGTCCGAAGATCCGAGAGCTTCATCTCC
>JAEEPD010000153.1 GCA_016284575.1 Bacillota bacterium
TGGCCGCCATTCTGGCCAGTGGCAAGCTGCCGGATATTTTCTTCGTAGGCAACAGTATGCCCGAAGCTCTGGTTCTTCAGAACAATAAGCTCTGGCATGTATTTACCGAAGAAGAGATCCGAACCAAGGTTCCCAATGCCGCTGCCGTATATGACAAGTATATCAAGGACTGGCAGGCTTATCTGACCTATCCCGATGGAAACATGTATGCTCTTCCTTCCGGATTGCTGACCAGCTACATGCACACGACCGACAAGGGCATCATGTACATCAACAAGACCTGGCTGGATAATCTGGGTCTGGCGATCCCCACCACTGCAGAAGAACTGGTTGAAGTTCTCCGCGCCTTCAAGGAAAAGGATGCTGACGGCGACGGCGATCCCAACAATGAGATCCCCTACGATTTCTGCGAAGCATTCTTTGCCAGCAAGATCGAGTTCCTGGCATGGATGTTCGGACAGCCCGTAACCGAGTCTGTATTCTATAACATCACCGATGAAGGCGAAGTAGTCGGTGCTGTGGATACCGATGGCTACCGCGCATTCCTGGAGTATGCACATCAGCTGGTCGAAGAAGGCCTGGTCAGCATCGATGGATTCACTCAGACCTATGACCAGTGGGCTGCAAACCTGAACAGCATGAAGGTCGGCTTCTTCCTCGGCTGGGGTCCCTGCAACTACATTACCGCAAAAGAAGACTTCCTGAATATCACCGGTATCCTCACGCCCCATGCAGAAGGCTATACTGCCCGTATGTACAAGGCCAAGGAAATCCGCGCGAGCCGCAACGGCTTCATCATCTCCAAGGACTGCCAGAATGTTGACGCTGCCCTGATGGTATGGAACTACTGGTCTGATCCTGAAATGGCCCTGACCGTTACCTGCGGTGAGCGTGGCCTGTTCTGGGAGTACACCGATGATGATTACAACTATCGCGGTGGCACCAATGTTCCCGAGATCACCGACGAGCGTCTGGTCGAGTGGGGTTACGAGAACCTGGTCGGCAAGACCTATACCGGCGGCAACACCGTTGGCTACGTAAACAACGGACCTCTGTGCCCGCATGCTGAAAGCTATGATGAAGAGTACCTCGAGGGCTGGGGCACCCAGCGCTATGTTGCCATGAAGGCACTTGACGCTGCCGGCCTGTTCGCTCCTGCCATGAACGTGGATATCGTGCCTACTGACAAGCAGGAAGAGTATGACTTCACCACCGATGGTCTGACCTCCTACGTACAGCAGTTCGTAGCTGACTCTGTCAAGTATGGTGTAACCGATGATTCCTGGAATGCTTTCAAGGCCGGCCTGAACACCTATGGCTACGACTTCTATGTCGAGTTCTGGAACGCCAAGTATCATCATGAACTGTAATGCAGGCCCTGCATTCAAGAATGATTACCGGTTTTCCGATAATTGATTGACCAACAACAGGGTCCCGCCTCTCGGCGGGACCTTGCTGATTAGTAGCTGCTGACAAAGCAAAGAGGTGCTCCCATGCGGTATAAAGCATTCGTTTTCGTACTGTTTCTGATGCTTTCCTTCTCTGTCTGTTTCGTACATGCCGAAAGCAATGTGGGAATCCAGCCGGAAGAGCTTGGGCTTACTCCCGTACTGACGCGCTGCAGCGGTGACTGCGCCGCCGTGTCTATGGATCAGGATGGAGTCATCTTGCTTACACCGAAGCATGCCGGGGAGATGTTGCTGACGGTTTACAACAACTACAGCGAGACAGCGACGGTAGATGTAGCCGTCAGTGAGGATGGAGCTCTCACCTATACTTGCCATCCGTTTGAGGCTCCTTCGGCCAGCGTGAACGTAGTTGACTTTGGTGCGATACCCAATGACGGGAAAGAGGATACCGCCGCCATCCAGCGGGCTATTGACAGTCTGGCGGAAGGCGGAACTGTGTATATCCCCGCAGGTGAGTATTCTATTGCATATCTGGAATTCAGGCAGGGAATTCATCTGCGCCTTGCAGGCTGTCTCCCGGATGCCTGTGCAGGATATACGGAGGAAGTCGGCAGCTGGGTCAAGAGCGGCAATGTAGCTGTTCTTCGGACCAACTACAAAAGCGCCCATATGTTCTATAACCTGAAACGCGGCAGCTACTGCACCGAGGGTGTTGGTGATTTTTCCCTTTCCGGCGGAGTGCTGTACTGCGGTAACCGGACAATGGCTTTCGTCTGGGCTTGCGCCGATGGTGTTGTTCTGGAAAACTGCATTATCAAGGACGGTCCCAACAATCATGCCATCCAGATCGACGGATGCAGTAATGTGGTCATCCGTAACGTGATGTTTGCAGGTTATCAGTATGGCAGTGTCAAGACTCGGGAAACGATCCAGATTGAGCCTACTACGCAGACTTCCATCAACAGCGATTATGAAACCTCGCCTGTCAAGTGCAAGAACGGTGATTTCCACTTTAACAGCAACATCAAGATCACAGGCTGTTACTTTGGTAAGAGCGATGTGAGCGG
>JAEEPD010000154.1 GCA_016284575.1 Bacillota bacterium
GCTGATGAGAAGAAATACGCTGACCCGGAGAAGGAAGGGTATGAGTTTACCGGCTGGTACAATAATGAAGCCGGCGTTGGCGAGCCATTTGATTTTGCCAATGAGAAGATGCCAAGCAGCAGCATAGTTCTGTACCCGACGCTGAAGATACTTCAATACCCTGTTAAGATCGATCCTAACGGAGGCGTTATCGACCATTCACAGAACTCCTCCATGTCCACATATTTTACTGCGAACTATGGAACGCCCGTCGGTGAATACAGCATAGAGAGAGGCTTTATAAAGCTCACTGCGAAGGAGCAGGATCCTTCTGATACGGTTAACTACTATGACCAGGACTGGTATTATTATGTCAATACCCAGCGTCTGGATCCTCTTCCCGGAGAGACCGTTCCTCTTGACGGAGATTGGGGATATCCCCAGAGTCTGCGCAATGCAGTATACCTCACATCCGGCGCATTGGATGCGTACTATGACGACTACTGCAGCATTCTGGATTCAGCGGATCCAACATATTGGACAAATATAACCAAGCTCACCAAGCAAGAGTTTATCGACACATTTACCGACTATCCGTACCGTCCCGTAAAAAGTGAGCATTACTCATTTATGGGTTGGTATAAGGTCCATGATGATGGTTCTGTTGATAACATGCCATATAACTTCAATGATCCCGTAAAAGGTGAGCTGGAGCTCCGCGCGAAGTGGCGACTGGACGATGGCATCTATATTCAGTACAATCCCTATTTCCTGGCTGATGACGGAGCCGGCGGAACAACTCTTGTAGTAGGTGAAATGGAGCAGTGGTCTGACCCCAAGAATCCATCCGAGCAGCTCTATTCCGATCAGTCTATGACCAATGTCCTTCGTGCACCTTCGTTGGAAACTGTCACATCCGGCTGGATATTCCGTGGTTGGAGAGTTGTTCGTAAGGATGAATCCAGCGGAACCACTATTGGTCCCACCACATACTACAATTGGATCCCCATCCAGCTTGATGGGAATGGAGACCCCGTCTACTATCAGCCCGGTGATGATTTCTTTGTAGATGCAGAACTTATATCTTCGACAGATCTCCTTGGTTCGATTATTCACATGCAGGCATATTATGAGCCGGAAACAACAAGCTATCGCAGGCCTGATATCACAAACCTGATCCTGGATGCAAACAGCACCTACGGTGGATATGTGAATACCACAGATTCAGCTATTCTTCCCGCGCTTGCCGGCCCCGGCAGCTCTATAATTGAGACCGGAGCAGCCCTTGACGGAAGCGGCAGGCCTACCCAGATTCTGTTCGGTGACATTCAGTCCAACCTGGCTCTGCATCTGTATCAGTATGCAACAACCGAAACCACAACCTTTGGCGGTATTACCGGAACAAAGTTCTTCTCAAATGAAGATGGCCACCTTCTGATCGGATTTGATGAAAACAGCGATCCGCTGGTACCAACCACAGGCAAGGCCTATATTCCTGCCTACGCTCCAAATTCCGTAGTGTCCGTCAGCAGAAATACTACCGATGCGGCACTCTACGCAATGTGGGAGCCCATGGTCTATGTCACCTTCGTCAATACTACCGCTGAAGATATAACCGTTGATCTTACAGGTACAGGATCATCCACCATCAGTGTCGTTAATATCGCCACCGGCGAATTCGACCGTGAAGCAAGCACGAATTCCATCACCATTCCGGCAAGCTCAGGCGGTATAAGCGGTGAAGTTAAGATAGTTCTGCCCAGGGCAAATGCAGGAAGTGACAAGATAACAGCCACTGCAGTCAATGATCACTCGGGACAGAAGATGCATGTAAGCGGTGCTCTGGGTACGACTGATCCCTATGGAACCGGAAGCAGCAATATAAAATATAACAAACCTGTAACATATACAGGAATGCTGCAGACCGATGCAACGGGTATTGTGGTGACCTATACCGAAGAACCGGATGATGAGGTTAGCTTTGATGTAAATGGTGGTGTCTGGACCGAAGCATCGACTGACTATGTGTATCAGGACGATGGCTTATATGTTATTGAAGAAACCAGTATTATCAACAATCAGTATCATCCCAAGGATCCTACTCATGCCAGCAAGGTATTTGTGGGCTGGACCACAAATGCGGCTATTGCAGCGCACACTGATTTCAGCACTACTGCTGCAATTACATTTGGAGATGGCACAGTAATTACACCGGATGCAGGCTCCAATGTGCTGGCAAAGCTAAAAAGCGACTATATCTGGGATTTTGAACAGGAAGAGCCCATTGGAAGTGTTCTGTATGCAGTCTGGAGTGATCCCGTTACTGTTAAGTTTGATTTGGCTTATGAAGATAATGGCAGCAAGCTTCACACATGGTCCACGGGCTCTGCAATAACCACTACTCCCGGAGCGTATGAGTTCTATCAGAGCAGTCCAAGTGATAGATATGTTACTTATACTTTGGCTAAAGGTGACTTTGTACCTAAACCGGAAGATCCAACTGTTATATCGCTTGCAGTTCCTGACACATCCTCCTGGAACTTTATCAAATGGCTGATAAATAATTCTGCAGTAAATGATTATAAACGAAAGACTGTAGATCCGACGGATCAAAACGTGGCGACAAGACTGAGCACATATGGATTTGACTTTTCACAGCCGGTCATTAATGATGTAACTTTGATCAGCTCCTGGACTGCCGCAGCTCGTCAAATCTTTACATTTACAGTTGAAAACCATGTAGAGGGTGGTAAGTCATCAGATGAATTTGAGTACAGAATTGAAATTGCTGATGTTCTGGTTTATGGAAAAATGAATAATAGCAGTCTGCAAGTCGGTGCACCAAACAATACATGGGGTTCTCTGACAACAACACTGAAAAAAGATCAGATTTACACTGTCAGAATCACTGTGACGCGAAAGCCCGCCACTCCTTATGAATACAGTGCCTGGGTTGAAGTAATTAATGATAACGGTTTAGTTATAAAGGAAGCGTATCTGCAGGAATGTATAAAGCAAAAAGTATATCATTTTGTATCGGATTACAAATACACTCTTAAGATTACCCAGACGCCGAAGTCCGGATACTCAACAGATGTTACTGTAAACAATGTTGTTCCTGCAGGTAATATTGATTACTCGATAGACCTTTCAAATCTGCGCTATAACTTTTATGTGGAACAATATGGAAGAAGCGGTTCATTTACGAGTAACAGCAATTCTTTTGAATCTGGTGAAAATAATTCTTTGACCATTGTATTCACTAATACTGGCGAGTACACGGATGTCAAGCTCAACAAGCTGGACGAGCTGGCAAATGCCCTGAAGGGTGCAAAGTTCAGCCTCCAGAAGCTGAACGCAAGCAGTGTTTATGAGGACTTCAATCTTAAGGAGACTGCAGGTGTTTACGAAGTGTATGCAAGCGGCAGCGCTGTTCTGGATATGACTAACAGCACATCTGCACTGATGCTGCTGCCCAACGGCACATATAAGCTGACCGAGACTCAGGCTCCCGGAGGCTACATGATCGCCGCAGACAGCTATGAATTCCTGGTGAGTGCCGGTGCGGTGCAGCTGCTGCCAGGCCAAAGCAGCGACATCAGCCTTACCACACCCGGAGGCATTGCAAACCTGAATGTCGTAAACTATCAGGGAGCGCAGCTTCCCTCCACCGGAAGCACAGGTACAGGCTTCTACACAGGTCTTGGCGCCATACTGACCATCGGAGCCGCTGCAGTCCTGATCATTCGCAGGAAAAGGGCCAGATAGCGCTTCAGATGGGGAAATATCCGAAAATACATAAAAAAGCTCTCTAAGGGGCTGTCAGAGCCCTCTGAAGCGATAATAAAAGAGACTGCCGTTCGGCAGTCTCTTTTGCATTGTCTTGTTTCCTGACCGGGGAAGGTCCTCCGGTAGGGCATCTTTTCTCCTAGCCCAGGGGACGGGGCTTTACGCCCTTGGGGATGGGGCACTGATATCCGTCGGGATAGTTCTTCTTGTGCTCCTTCTTGGCCTCGTCGATGATGGCGGGGTTCTCGAACAGGTCGATGGCTACGCCTGCCATTACCTTGGAGCAGTAGACCATTCTGTCGCGGGCGTAATCGGAAACGCCCTGAGCGATGATCTGCCAGCTGTGACCGGGGGTCTTGGAGGCCCAGGTAGCCACGTTGCACTGGGTGGTGGGGCATACTGCGCTTACGTCGCCAACGTCGGTGGAGCCTGCGCCGTCCTTATAGGGGGTAAGGGGCATGATGAAGTCGAAGATGTCGTTCTCCTGGCACTTCTTGATGAAGGCAGCCTGTTCGTCCTCGGGGATCACATCCAGGATGTCCTGACGGACCTCGTATTCCTGCTTGGGGCAGCTGGCGTTGATCTTCTTTACGAAATCCATGTCCTTTTCGTCCACGCCGGGCAGGGGCAGAGCCTCCAGGTTCGCCTGCATAAGCTTGTTCAGAACATTGTTGCCTCTGTAATTTGTGCAGGCCTTCATGAAGTCCTTCTCAACGGTGGTCTCTGTCATAAGAGCTGCGCCGTCGGCGATCAGGTCGACCCTTCTCTTAAGCTCTGCAGCGTTCTTGTTGTTGTTTGAGCGGATCAGATAGATAGCCGCTGCGTGGGACTGTACCACGTTGGGGGAGAGTCCGCCGGTATCAACTATAGAGTAGTGGACTCTGCAGTTGGTGCCCATGTGCTCTCTGAGGAACTGAACGCCCATGTTCATCAGCTCAAGGCCGTCCAGAGCGCTGCGTCCCATTTCCGGAGCGCCTGCAGCGTGGGAGCTTACGCCCTTGAAGATGTATTTCACCTGAATATTGGCCATGCTTCCGCCGGTCATAACAGCGTTAGCTCCGCCCGGATGCCAGGTGATGGCGCAGTCCAGCTCATCGAACACGCCTTCTCTTGCCATAAAGGCCTTGCCGGAGCCGCCTTCCTCGCCGGGGCATCCGAAATAGATAACGGTGCCTTCCTTGCCGGTCTGCTCGAGATAATTCTTCATGATCATAGCCGCGCCGATGGAGCTCACGCCCAGCAGATTGTGGCCGCAGCCGTGGCCGGTGGCCTGCTGATCTCTGGGGAGGAGCTGGAATTCGTCGGGAACGGGGGATAGTCCGCCAAGAGCGTCGAATTCGCCGAGGAAGCCGATGACGGGCTTGCCATGGCCGAATCTGCCGGAGAAGGCAGTCTCAACGCCGCCAATCCCTTCCTCAACCTCGAAGCCCTGAGACTTCAGGTATTCGACCTCGGCTCTGACGGATTTTTTTTCATTGAAAGCCAGTTCCGCAGCGTACCAGACCTTGTCGCTTACTTCCCAAAGCTCCGCCTTATGGCTGTCGATATAAGACTGTGCCTGTTTCTTGTCCATAATGACCTCTTTCTGAATAAAAAATCACATAAACATTAGCAAATAAAATATCATTACAATTATAAGTCCGGGCTGCCGCCTCCGTCAATCGAGAAAATAGGAATGATGTATCAAAACTTTTGCATGATGAAGCGAAAATGCTACAACCGGAGCGGGCAGTATGTTAGAATACTATCAAGGAATAAAGGGGCTGCATGCAGCCGGCGTATATTATCAGGAGGCAATTATGAGCAAGCTGACAATCAACGATCTTTACAACTACAAATTCCTCTCCAGACCGAGGTTTTCCCCGGACGGCGAATATCTGGGCTTTGTGGTCCAGACTCCCGACAAGGACAGCAACGGCTACAAGGGCGACATCTGGGTCTGCGAGGGCAAGAACATAAGAAGGATGACCTCCGCAGGAGATGCAAAGCAGTTCTTCTGGGAGGACGGAGAGACCATCGTATTCCCTGCTGACAGGGATGCGAAGGCTTCAGAAAGCAAGAAGGCCGGTGAAAAGCTCACCATCTTCCAGCGCATCAGCGTATTCGGAGGAGAAGCAGAGGAATTCTTCCGCATCCCTCTGGCTGTAAGTGAGATCCTGCCCATGGGAGACGGCATCTACGCCGTTGTGGCAGGCTGGCAGCCCGGAGATCCTGACTTTGGGCGCTGCAGCAAGGAGGAGCTGGATGCCTTCAAGGCTCAGAAGAAGGAGAACGCGGACTATGAGGTCCTGGAGGAGATACCCTTCTGGGCTGACGGCGGCACCTTCCTTGCAAAGGGCAGAAAGAGGCTCTACATCTTCAACAGGGAGACAGGGTCCCTGAAGGCAATAACAGATGAGACCACCAATGTGGGCTCCCTGGATCTGGACGGAAATACCCTCTACTTCAGCGCCAGGAGCTTCGAGGGCCGCATGGACATGCCCTCCGGCATCTACAGCTGGTCCGAGAAGGCCGGCCTAAAGTGCCTTCTGCACCAGGAGGATTACATCGTAGACAGAGTCTTCGCAGACAACGGCAAGATCGTCTTCTTCGGCATGGACTGGACCAATATATTCGACAAGGAGCTGATCAGCGCTCTCTACAGCCTCAAGGACGGCAAGGCAGTGAAGCTGACCGACGGTGAGTGGTCCCCCGGCAGCGCTCCCGGCTCCGACAGCAAGCTGGGCGGAGGCAGAACAGTGCTCAAGGAGGGCGGTAATATCTATTACACCCATGCTTTCCACACCGGCACCCGCCTTGTGAAGTGCGATTTTGACGGCAATGAGACCGTTCTCATCGACAGTCCCGACGCTATCGGCGCCTTCGATATCCAGGGCGACAAGCTGATCTTCATCGGCGCCAGCGATGCCTCCGCAGACGAGCTCTGCTTCGGTCTGGCAGGGGAGAAGATAAGCTCGTTCAACGACTGGATGCTGGAGAAGAGTGTCGTTAAGCCCGAGCCGCTGGTATATGATTTCGACGGTGTGGTCATCGAAGGCTTCTGCATGAAGCCCGTTGGCTATGAACCCGGAAAGAAGTATCCCGGCATCCTGCAGATCCACGGCGGTCCCAGAGGAGCCTACGGCGGAGCGCTGTATCATGAGTATCAGTGCATGGCCAACGATGGCTACTTCGTATTCTACTGCAACCCCAGAGGCGGAGACGGCAGAGGCGCTGAATTCGCAGATCTGAGGGGCAAGTACGGCACCATCGATTATCAGGACATCATGAACTTCACCGATGCTGTACTGAAGGACTATCCCGATATCGACAGGAGCAGACTGGGAGTCACCGGCGGCAGCTACGGCGGCTACATGACCAACTGGATCATCGGCCACACCGATCTCTTCCACGCGGCGGCGGCCCAAAGATCCATCTCCAACTGGATCAGCAAGTTCCTCTGCACCGACAACGGCTACCTCTACAACGCCGAGCTGCTGCAGGGCAACCCCTGGGACGACCCCGAGAAGCTCTGGTGGCATTCGCCCCTGAAGTACGCGGCCAACGCCAAGACTCCTACCCTCTTCATCCAGTCCGATCAGGATTACCGCTGCTGGATGGCCGAGTGCATACAGATGTTCTCGACCCTGAAGCTGCACGGCGTCGACGCCAGGATCTGCCTCTTCCACGGCGAGAACCACAATCTCTCCAGGGAAGGCAAGCCCAAGAACAGGGTCCGCAGGATCAACGAGATCACCGCCTGGATGGACAAGTATCTTAAATAAGGAGACTGTAATAAATGAGAAAAGTTGATGTAAAAGACATTTACGATTTCAAGTTCGTATCGGCCCCCAGCTTCTCCCCCGCGGGAGACAAGGCCGTCTTCACCGTGGCTCAGGCCTGCGAGAAGAACAACAACTACAATTACGATCTCTTCCTCCTCGAGGACGGGAAGTATCGCAGACTGACCGGCAGCCATGACGTCAGATCCGCCCTCTGGCTCGACAACGACACCCTGCTCTTCTCCTCCATGAGAAAGGCGGAAGACAAGGAGGCCGTGAAGAAGGGCGAAGCCCTGACGGTCTTCTATTCCCTCGATCTCAAGGGCGGCGAGGCTCAGGAATACATGAGACTGCCCCTCAAGGAAGCCCAGCTCCAGAAGCTCGAAGACGGCAGCTTCGCCTGCGTCGCCAAGTACGACTTCAGCGGCGAGGACAGCCCCCTCTGCGAAGTTTTTGAAGAGCTGCCCTTCTGGTTCAACGGCATGGGCTACCGCTCCAAGGTCAGGAACCGTCTCTACCTCGTAAAGGACGGCAAGCCCGAGGCCCTCACCGGCGAGCACGAGAGCGTCTCCTCCTGCAACGTGCACGGAAACGACATCATCATCGTCTCCCACGAGTTCGAGAACTACCAGGGCACCGACATCGGCATCAGCCTCTTCAAGGACGGCGAGAGAAAGGTACTCATTCCCGACGGACCCGCCTGGAACAGCCACTGGGCAGGCTTCTGGGGCGACATTCCCGTCGCCACCATGACCGACGGCAAGCTCCACGGCCGCAACCAGATCGCCGCCATGTACGCCCTCGACGGCGCCGAGCCCAGGCCCCTCTTCGACAACGAGGAGGTCATAGGCTCCGGCATCACCGGCGACTCCTCCCTCGGCAGCGGCAAGAAGATAGTCTGCGACGGGAACGATCTCTATTACGTGACCGTAGTCGACACCTTCATCGTGATGAGGAAGTTCTCGGGCGGCGAGCTCGAGACCGTTCTCACCGCGACCGGCTCCGTCGACCACATCGACGTGAAGAACGGCAGGATCCTGGCGACCGGCGTGGCCGAGGACAGGCTCCCCGAGCTCTACGAAGTCAAGAACGGCGCCCTGGTGCGCCTCACCTCCTTCAACGAGGAGCTCTACACCGAAAGACTCATCGCCAGGCCCGAGAGGCTCAGCGTCAAGAGCGACGGCTGGGATATCAACGGCTATGTCCTGAAGCCCACCGATTACGAGGAAGGCAAGACCTATCCCGCCATCATGGACATCCACGGCGGCCCGTTCGCGGCCTTCGGCACCCCCTACTTCCATGAGATGCAGGGCTGGGCTGCCAAGGGCTACTTCGTGTTCTACTGCA
>JAEEPD010000155.1 GCA_016284575.1 Bacillota bacterium
CTATACCGACATAGACACCGGAAAGCCCGGTCCCATGCTCTGCATCATGGGCGAGCTTGATGCCCTGGACATCGCTAACCATCCCCAGTCCGTCAACGGCATGTGCCACAGCTGCGGCCACTGCTGCCAGGCAGCCACCATGCTGGGAATCGCAGCCGCCCTCACCGAGCCAGGCATCCTGGACGGCATGTCCGGCAAGATCCGCCTGATGCTGGTGCCCGCGGAGGAAATGATACAGATCGAATTCCGCGAGGAGCTGCGCAAAAAAGGCGTCATCAACTACTTCGGCGGCAAGGTCGAATTCATGTACAGAGGCTATTTCGACGATGTTGACATCTCCCTCATGGTCCACAGCTCCAACAACAAGGACGTGGACTTTGCCTGCGGCAAGGGAAACAACGGCTTTGTCACCAAGATCATCCGCTTCAAGGGCAAGAACTCCCACGCAGGCGGAGCTCCCCATCTTGGCATCAACGCTCAGTACGCCGCCATGCTGGGTCTGCAGGCCGTTAATGACCTTAGAGAGACCTTCAGAGAGCCCGACACCATCCGCTTCCACCCCATCCTCAAGGGTGCCACCTGCGCCGTCAACATCATCCCCGATGAGATGGTCGTTGAGACCTACGTAAGAGGCTCCAGCAACGAGGCTGTAAAGCGGGAGAACAAGAAAGTGAACAGAGCCATGGCAGGCGCCGCTCTTGCCATGGGCGCGGGAGTTGAGCTCACCGACCGTCCGGGCTACTCCGCTGAATTCCACGATCCAGACTACATGAAGCTTGTGCAGGAGTGCTGCGAAGAGCTTGTTGGAAAGGACAAGGTAAGATTCAACTATGAAAGCTGGAGCACAGGCTCCTCCGACTTCGGCGACGTCACCTCCGTAATGCCCGGCGTTCAGTTCAACGCCACCGGCGCCACCGGCACAGCCCACGGCATCGACTACTATCCCACGGATCTTGAAAAGCTGCTGATCAATTCCGTCAAGGCTCAGCTTCTTGTGGCTGACAGGCTGCTCAAGGACGATGCCGCCAACGCAAAGCGCATCATTGAAAACTACAAGCCCACCTACAGCTCCATCAAGGAGTACTTCGACGACATCAATACCCTGAACCTGGACAAGGATGCCGTAAAGTACGACGAAAACGGCAACGCCACAATTGATTTCCAGAACTAAAAACGAACGGTTTTCCAAAACCGGACACAAAAACGGGTCACATCTGTGACCCGTTTTTACTTAAGGGGACGGTGCTTCTACTCCACCTCTATCCTCTCCACTTTTTTAACATTGCGCTTCATGTTGGGGTCGCCGAAGACCACCAGCTGAAGGCCTTCATCGCCGCTGACGATATAGGCTTTTCCGCTTTCGTTCACCTCGTCTTTTGTGAGGGATGCGGAAAACTCGTCCGCTGCGGTGACCTTGATGCCGCCTATGGACGAAGCATCGATCTTCGCCGCCTTCAGAAGCTCGGAAAGCTCGTAGCCCTGCTCGTCCACAGGGATCTCCTGCCCCTTTCCGTTGATGACGCTGCCCTTCACCGGGACCTGAGTCAGCTTCGAGGGATCCACATACTTCACAGCTTCGCCCACATGGATGGCTATGGCGCCCTCAGGCACCTGCTCCCTGATGGCAAAATGCACGATGGCAAGCACTGCCGCAGCAAAGGCCAGTAAAACCAGTACGATCGCAATTGCCTTATTCTGATTTTTCATTGGTTCATATATCCTTTCTTAATTCTCGGCCCAGTATGGGTGCCACTCTGCAGTAGAGCTCGGCAGCAAGAAGGCCGCAGACCGCACCGCTGAACAGGGCTACCGCAGAGTACAGCGCCAGGGGTATGGCAGGCAGGCGGAACACGATGATGTTCGCCGCAAGCCCTGCCGAGACTGAGCCCAGCATATTCGCGAGCATCATGGAAAGCTTATAGTCCGCCCTGCTCCGCCGCCCAAGAAGCAGCACAGTGTCTATCACCACACCGGGCACGATGTAGCCTATAGGCGCCAAAGCGCCCATGCTCCCCACCATGCCAAAGGCGAGGGCAAGAATGCTCTGCACCGCAGCCATGAGCGTGGCTGTGCCGAATTTAGGGATGATCATTGCAGCCACCACAAGAAAGAGCAGCGAAAAGGCCGTGCCTATGCCGCCCGGAATATGCAGCGAATCCGTCAGTATATTCGCAAAGGGTGCAATTATACGCTTTGCGAAAAGTCCAAGATCGCAGCACAGCGCCATGAATATGAGGCGCAGAAGCTTCTGATTTTTCAATTTTCACCTCCCTTCTGTCTGTAAAAAAGCCCGTCTCTTTAACAAGAAACGGACATATCAAAACAGACAGAAAGGATCTTTTCTGTTCTCAATGCCGTCTCCTTTTCAAACACGGAAGGTCAGGCTGTTTCCGGCATGGCCCTGTGTGAGCGGCCTTCAGTGCATTGCTGCATACCGAAGGTCCTCACAGGCCCGGCTGCCATAGCATTTGCCTTAGGCAGAGGGGCTCGAAGACGAAGCTTTATATGATTACAGCAATAATAGCATAAAAAGACCCACCGGTCTTATACGGAATTCCGATAATGAGCGGCAGGTCTGAAGAAAAGCTGAATTACTAAACTATGCGGAAGTCGCCTATTACGGGGAGCGGGGTCTTGTCTCCTGTGGCTGCTCTGTAGATGCCAAGGACCAGCAGCACCAGTATCACAAGACCAACAAGGCCGCTTGCCAGGCTGAAGATGCCGCCCAGACGGCCTACGGCACCGGAGATCACCGAAACGATATTCAGTATCAGAGCCTGGTTGATGTGCTGTCTTACGAAATCGTCACCCTTGTCTCTCATGAAGAATGCCACGATCCAGCCTATCCAGGTGATGTAGCTTATGACTCCCACGAGTTTTGAATTGCCATTCATTTTATACCTCCTGATATCAATACTCCGCCATCTGTTTTTTGCGCTTTGCGGCGATGATGGCCTTGATAATGCATACGACTGTTGAAATTACGAAGAATCCTGCGGCGACAAACATCAGCAGCATGGAGAAGATCGGCATGCCGTGGCCCTGAGCTCCCTCCGGGGGATTGGAAAATATGGCGCTGTCTATCAGAAAGCCGCAGATGATGATGGCGATGGCTATCACAAGATTTATAAGTATCTGAAGAAGATAGCGCGCAGCAGATTTCTGCTTTTTCGGTCTGCTCATGATCTACTCCTCCTTCCCGAAGCGCTGTTGCCATACATAGGCGGCACCGTAGAGATTCGAGGTGTTGCCAAGGCCTGAGACCGCAGTCTTTGCGCGGGGGATAACATAAGGAAATTTATCGTAAAGCTCATCCAGCTCGTCCTGTATGGAGAGGATGAGCAGAGGCTGCATGGAAAGACCTCCGCCAATGGAGATGCACTGGGGATCCAGAGTGCACTGTATATTCCAGATCAGCACCGCCAGCTCCTTTGCATATACCCGTATAGCCTCCCTTGCCAGGGGATCGTCCCCCTCCGCCATCTCGAAAAGCTGATAGGTATCAGCAGGCGGATCGCTCTCCAGCTCCGGCCTTCCTGAGCCGCGCAGAAGAGACTTCTCCTGCCATTCCTCCTTAGCCCTTTCCAGAAGGCCGGTGAAGCTGAGCCTCATGCCTGCCACACTGCCAAGGGCTGGCATGGACATCCAGTCCAATGTGCTGTAGCCTATCTCGCCCGCAAAGCTGTGGGCACCGCGGACAAGCTTTCCGTCGATTATGAGCCCTCCGCCGAGGCCTGTTCCAAGCACCAGTCCGAAGCCGTAGCTATAGCCCTTAAGGGCTCCTGCAGCATATTCGCCCAGCACAGCGCAGCGGCCGTCGTTCTCCACGCTTACAGGAAGCCCGCTTAAGGCCGAAAGCCTTTTGCCAAGGGAAACGCCGGTCATAAAGGGGAGATTTCCGCCCTGCTCTATCCGTCCCTCATCCCCTGCCAGCACCGTGCCGAGTATTGATACAGCAATGCCGTCGCAGCCGGGACCCTCGCGCTTTATAATATCCTCCGCTGCTGCCATGAAGGAGTCCAGCTCCTTCGGGGTATGGTAGCTGTCCTTTTTCAGGACCTGATAGTCCTCCATCACAGCCCATTTGTTATTGGTGGCGCCAACATCAAAAACTAAAAGTCTTTTCACTCTGCTTTCACCTCCGAAATCTGCGTCTGGGGCGTTAGCGGACCGGTCCGCCCGTCCCTTCGCAGCCTTACACTACTTTTTCTCTTTTGCCTTTATATCGCTGGCGATCTGGCTCACGCGGGTGAAGTCCCTCCACTCGCTCATGTCCCTGCCCCAGTCCGTTCCGCCGCTCTTTATAAGCCTCTGGTACCAGTAGAAGCTGTCCTTTTTGTAGCGCTTCAGGTCTCTTAAGTCGTCATCCGTGCGGTTTACGAACACCAGACCGTAGCGCTTTGCCATGCCGTTGCCAGTGGACAGCAGGTCTGTGAAGCTCCAGGGATTGAAGCCGAAGACCTCCACGCCGTCCATTATGGCCAGGCCCACATTGTAGGCATAGTCTCTCAGGTAATCTATTCTGTAATCGTCGTGGATCTCGCCATTTTCGTCCAGATCCTCGTGGGCGCCGAAGCCCGCCTCGGTGATGATAAGGGGCACATGATAGTGGTCCCAGAGATAGCGCAGGCTGTAGCGCATGGAGACCGCGTCGATGTGCCAGTCCCAGTCGGTGGTCTCGACGTAGATATTGCGGTCCAGAGCGTATTCACCGGGCCAGTTGGTATAGATAAGCTCGCCCTTGTTGCCTGTCTTGTTGAGGCTAATCTCCTGCACGTAGGAGGGGTCCGGAGCCTTGCCCACGTCGCTGCGGTAACAGTTGAGGCCTATAAAGTCTATCTTGGCGGACTTTATCAGCTCCATGTCTCCCGGCTGGATATCCACGGTGATGCCGTTTTCCTTCCAGTAGTTGCGGACGAATGTGCTGTACTCGCCGAAGACATAAGTATCCATCCAGATCTTCTCTGTCAGCTCCTCCGCATTCATGGCGGCTATCTGGTCCTCAGGCCTTGCGCTCTTAGGATAGATGGGCACGTAGCCCGGCACGGGGCCTATCTTGCCGCCGGGGACCATCTCGTGGCAGAGGGTGACGGCCTTGGCGTGGCAGAGGTTCATAACGTGGTTCATCTGCCACTTTTCCTTGTCCCAGTCGTGGCCCGGTTTGTTCAGTCCCAGCCACTTGCCGTAGACTATCTGCATGTTCTGCTCGTTAATGGCAAGCCAGTATTTTACCCGGTCTCCGAAGTTTTCGAAGAGCACCTTGCAGTAATATTCGAACTCCTCGATCATGCCCCGGTCGAACCAGCCGTCGTACTTCTGATCCACCCATACCGGCATGTCGTAGTGATATATCGTTGGGATGGGCGTGATGCCTGCGGCCAGCAGCTCGTCGATAAGGTCGCTGTAAAACTTTATGCCCTCGGGGTTCACCTTCCGGTCCGCCGCAGGGATTATGCGGGGCCAGGAGATACCGAAGCGGTAGCTGGTGAAGCCGCATTCCTTCATCAGGGCCACATCCTCCCTGAAGTGATGGTAGTGATCCGAGGCTATGGAATTATCCGTAAAGGGCTTTTTGGTGCGGGAATTGATATCTATGATGGATTCCGTTCGGCCGCCCTCGAGGGTAGCGCCCTCCACCTGCCAGGCGGAGGAGCTGGCGCCCCAGAGAAAGCCTTCGGGAAATACCGGATCTGTAAGATGCTTCATGGTCTCTTCCTTTCGTGCGGGACTGCTGTTTTATTTAATTGTAGCATAAACAGGCCTTATGGGGTAAGATTTTAATAACAAATCGTTTTGGAGGAGCTATGGGCAGGATAATGGACGAGGACCTGATTTATCAGATCCTTTCAGTGGTTGAAGAGATACCCGAAGGCAAGGTGGCCAGTTACGGGCAGATCGCAAGGCTTATAGGCCGGGAGAGAAACTCCAGGCTGGTGGGCAGGGTCCTTAGCATGGCAGAATTCTACGGGCGCTACCCCTGCCACCGGGTGGTGAACCACGCGGGACGGCTGGCTCCTGGCTTTTTTGACCAGAGACGCCTGCTGGAGGAGGAAGGCGTGGGCTTTAAGGAAAACGGCTGCGTGGATATGAAGGAATATAAGTGGGAGCTGTAAGATCCTTACAGCTCCCTTTCCTGGTATATCTTATTTTATCAATGTGTCTTTTGTTTTTACTTTATGGACTGCGCGGGTCTGTGTGCGAAGAATATCGTCGCAGGATCGAAGGACAGCAGTCTGTCCCAATCCTGCTGCAGCCCGGTGCTGTCAGCGTAGAGCCCGATATATTCAAACGGCTCAAGGTCGCCCACAAAGCAGCTTCCGTCGTCCAGCACCAGGGAAACGCTGTCCTGACTGTGGCTCGGTGTATGGACGATCTGCCCGGAAATGCCATGCTTCCTGAGAAAGTCTCTGCTTTCTTCGCAGGATATTACAGCCGCCCGGCTCTCATCTATGGGGGCTGTCTTTATCCTATCCCTGGCAAAAATGTGGTCAGAATAGTGCACATGATCCTTCTGCACGTCCAACAGAAGAAGCTTTACGCCCTGCTCCATCAGCTCGCTGATGAGCCCCATGTGGTCAGGGTGATAATGAGTTACCATCACATAGTCAATTTCCTTGACCCTGATGTCCTTCGCCTTCAGGGCTTTATAGAACGCAGGCAGGGTCCCCGCATAGTCGGTATCCACGAGCAGACTGCCGCTGCTGCCCTGTATCAGATATGTATTTGTGTTTCCATACTTCAGTGTGACCATGGTTTCCGCTCCGCTGCCGGACGCTATTTCTTTATCTGGGCGAGGACGCTGCTGGTGCCATCAACCCAGTCAAAACCCGCCGCGCTGTATAAGTCTGTTTCCTTTTTGTCATCCATATTGGCAAGTACCATCAGTTTCTTGGGCTTGTTCAGCTCCGCGGCTTTTGCAAGCAGTGCCAGAGCATAAGCTTCGCCTGCAGACTCATCCTTTACGAACAGATCATAGATCTCGTTTTCTTCGAAGCAGCGCGTCACATCCAGATAGCCCTGCAGCTCCCCGTCCCTCAAAGCCAGTAAAACCCTGAAACGTTCTGGGGCGCTGAGCACCCGTTCTGCATTCCAGTATGCTTCCTTGCGATGCAGCCTGCAGTACTGCTCCCGCCACTTGTCTGAATACACTTCTATGCATTCGGTCAGGACGCCGGATGCGCGACCTGTATAAAGCATCTTCTGCTGCTCCGGGTCAAATACTGCGCCTCTTGCTCTCAGAGGCCCGGAGATCGCAGCATTATCAGGATTAAATACAAAGTCGATGCTGAAGTCCGGGTATTTCTGCTCGACAAATGACAGCATTTCAGAAAACGCCTCTTCTTTCCGGGTAAACCCTATGATCATCTCGATAAACCGGTCTTCATGAAGCACGAGCCAATTGAAGATCCCCTCTGTCCTTCCGTCATTCAGGACAGCAAAAGCAAATTCATCATCCCGCTCCAGCGAACTGTAAAGATTATTTCTGTTATGCGTGTAGTGTGGATCAGAATAGAGCGGGTGCGCGGCCATCTCGGCAATAAAATCCTCGTATTTTTCAAATGAATCGATCTCTTGGATCATATTTATACACTCCTGTGTTATCGTATCAGCGCATCAGCCGCCAATGGGACAGTCTCAAAGTATGCGTCCCTGGATTTGGGACGAGATCGGTCTGATAATGCCTATCTGTCAACATTGAATGTTTCATTGAAAGGCAGCACTCAGCGTTTTCGGGTCCGGCACACGTATGAATCGTATATATGAAGGGGAAAACGGCGATAAACCGGCTATATTGCAGGCTTTTCGCAGTGAGCTCCAACCTTGTGCGTTGACAGAAGGCTCTTATATCGAACGATCTGTCACGTTTTGCTCTGAGCATACTTCTAAAGGTGACAAGCGCCCCATTTTACGGGGG
Source organism: Bacillota bacterium (assembly GCA_016284575.1). Classification (GTDB taxonomy): domain Bacteria; phylum Bacillota; class Clostridia; order Peptostreptococcales; family Anaerovoracaceae; genus RGIG2707. Next base: position 7,916 of record JAEEPD010000155.1, read on the forward strand.
TATTGTCACGGTTCTGCAATCCCACCAAGAGACGCATGGATTGATGTGTCCTGGAGGAGCAGTATCCATACAGCCCCGCAATTACATGATCATATGGTCTTGCAGAAATCTATGATTTCCTGCTTTCTTGGCCCCACGTTTTCCTTGTACTCAATGGACGTCAGTCCAAGATGGCCACTGCATTCTATTTCCAGATGGCCGTAGAAATGTTCAATGCTCCTGATTATCCTCTCGCATTCCGGCATGTTCGGGCCCGTCCTCAGCGCGATCGCATAGCCCCTTTTCCCTGCCCTTATAGAAGCATGGGGTTCGTGAGTATTGCACCAGGGAGTGCATCTGTCGATGAAGGCTTTAAACTGCCCGGGTACATCGGCCCAGTATGACGGGGATACGGACACTATAACATCCGCTTCGTCAAACTCCTTCAATATGCCCTGAATGACCGCCGCGTCATCCATCACACATTCAGCAGTATCATGACAGGCGCGGCAGCCCCTGCAAAACCCGAATGAATAATCATCGATGCAGATGCTTTTTACGTTATACCTGCCCGACAGCTCCTCACCTGCGATCCTTGCGATCTCAGCTGTGGCGCCCGTCCTCACCGGGCTGCAGTTAATGATAAGTGCGTTCATATGTACTCCTTCGGGTCCCTGCCATTCATTTTGCTTTTCTATCCCTGATTCAGTTCTTTGCTATTCCTGCGGCCAGCTGGATCAGCTCCCTTTCCGCCTGAATGTCGCTGGGATAGGGATAAGTTTTTGCAGCCTTTTCAAACTGATTCTGTATCTCCGCAGCCTTTGCGGCATCCCTTTCACCCAGCAGCGCCATGGCATATTCTGTCCTCAGCACCGAAGGATACTGCTTCATGGCCTTCATGGTCTTCTTCTGGTCACCGGTGAGCATTCCTTCAATAACTTCCGGCCGGTTCGGGCCGATGAGCTCGATAAATATCCTGTCGCAGATAAGCAGGCTGCGGTGAAGGCCGACTATGCCGTTTTCTTTAGAGAGGATGCGGGACATCTGCAGCTCCGCCTCTTCAAAGCGATGCTCATCCATGAGCCTGTTGCAGGCAAAAACGCCATTCGTGGCTATGATCCCGTTCTTCATGGCATCGTCAGAGGGCACTTCAAACCATTCCCCCGGCATATCCTTTATCCTGACGCCCCGGGAGACCATCTCGCTTACCTTGAGCTGGGTCCAGAAGGCCTTCATGGCTTCGGGATTGCGCGCAAGATCCAGAGCGTTTCTTCCGTCGTTGTTCACGGAGCCGGTCTTAAGGGGCAGGCCGTTCATAAGCGCATCTGCAAGGCCGGCGATAACAAGAAACATCAGCAGGATCCATCCAAAGGACCAGGTTCGGCACAGAAGCGCTATCCCGCCGAAAACAAGGCTTGCGGCCACATTCATGATGGCTCCGCCGAAGTTATAGAGCATGAAAGGGATCCTGCCGTCCTTCAGGTCCGGGGGACTCATAAGGCACTGACCGCCGGTCCCCGCCAGTGACAGCTTCCTGAAGCGAAGCTTCCCCTGCTCCTTTATCCACATGAAACTGAGGATGCGGAAGGAGCTGAACCGGTAGCCCGTCGCCAGCCCGAAGACCAGATGACCGGCCTCATGGATGATGATCTGCACCAGCAGGGCTCCGTACATGCACAGAAAAAGCAGCACCAGATGAAGTATCCTGCTGCCCGCAGAGACTCCCGCATCCGAAAGCTGCTCCAGATGGAGCATGATCAGCAGGCCGCAGGCCGCGCCGATCAGCATGTAGCATAAAATCATGAACCACTGGGTCCATGACTGTTTACTCCGATTTTTCTCTTTCTGTTTACTCATTCCTGTTTCTCTCAGGCTGCCTTTTGGCTCAGCGCAGCTTTTGTTATCTGAACGAGAAACAAAAACTCCGCGGCAGCCGTCATATGTATCCCTTAGATCTCAAAGTTAAGATGGCCTCTTCCGGAGGAGCTGATCTCCTCCTCGAAGGCCTCGGGGTTTTTGAGGTCCCAGTCCTGATGGTACTCCTCCGCCGGATAGAAGCTTCTGAAGGGCTCCAGGGCGATGCAGGGCCGGGGCTGAGCCTTGCCATCAGATGCGGAAGCCCTGCGCTCCTCCGCCAGCCTCTTAAGCCGGGCTGCCGTGAAGGGCGGAAATACGCTGAGATCGCCATTTTTCAAGGCCTCGAGTCTGGCCTCCGCCGCTGCTCTTTGCACCTCGTCTGTATAGAAGATTGCCAGAGTATAGGAAAAGCCCTTGTCTATGAACTGGCCCTCTCCGTCGAAGGGATCCACGTTCGCAAGGTAAATGTCCAAAAGGGTGTCAAAGGATACCTCAGAATCCTCAAATTCCACCCTTATGGTCTCCCGGTGACCGGTCCGCTGATGCTTCACGTCCTCGTAGGCGGGGTTTTCCTCTTCGCCGCCGCTGTAGCCGCTGGTGACGGACTTCACGCCCTCATAAAGTCTGAACACGGGAGTGATGCACCAGAAGCACCCTCCCGCAAAATAAGCAGTTTTGATCATTTTTTCTCCTGCCGGGCCAAAGCCCTCAGCTATTTAAGCACTGCGCCGGCGCTGAAGGCCTTGCCGCAGACCTCGCTGACCTTAAGATACTGGCCGTTTCCGATGTCGAAGGCTATGGCCTTAAGCTTTGCAGGGTCAATCCTTCCATCGGTAAGAACACTCTCGTCCACAGTGGTGTTGACTATGTTTCCGAAGCAGTGGCAGTGCACATCCTCGTAGGATTCCAGCTGGCATTCCATGCATACGGGAAAATCCGTGATCACGGGAGCGTCCACAAATTCGGACCGTTCCGCGTGAAGGCCGGATCTTTCAAATTTATCCTTGCAGTTATTGCCTGACACCATGCCCACATAATCAGCAGGCACCATGGTCTCCTCGGTGGCAAAGCTTACGGTAAAGGCCTTGCGCTTGAGGATATTCTTTACGGTCATATGCTCGGGGCTCAGGCAGAGAAAGACCTGATTATCGTCACCCACGCCGCCCCAGGCTGCGTTCATCACATTGACGCTGCCGTCATCGTTATATGTGGCCACCATCAGCACCGGCTGGGGATAGATCAGCGGCCTCTTTCCGAAATTCTGTCTCATGTTGTCCTCCTTCAGCTCCCTTTGGGAGCGTTAAATCATCAGTTAGTGCCCTTGGGCTCCTCACCCAGCAGCTTCAGCAGCTCCTCCGCGCTCAGATCCCTTTCGCAGCTGTAGCGCGAAAGCTTCCTGAGACACTGGGGAAGGCCCTTCAGCAGGGTGTTGTGCCTCTGCACGGTGGTGACAGTGCACCAGATCCCCTCCTCCGCATAGATGAGCTCTGAGAGCAGGCTGGATTCGCCGTAGGGGTAAGCTGCCACATTAAAGCCCGTGCCCATGGAGCGAAGCAGCCGCTTTTCCTGGGCGCAGTCGCTGCGGAGTGCCTGTATGTATTCGGCCTCCGTCTCTCCCTCCATCTGGAGCACGCCCTTTCTTATAGGCTCGGGATCCAGGCCGCTCACCTGATGCATGTCGAAGGTGTGGCTCTGCACGCTGAAAAGCCCGCTGTGGATCATGTCCTGGGCCTCCTGTATGCCGAAGTGGGGGTTCATGGGGACTCCGGTATCTTTATATTTTGTCTTGCCCGCGGACACCCCGATGGCAAAGATCGTGGCCTTGAAGCCATACTTCTCCAGCACCGGTCCTGCCTCCTCGAAGTTGCAGCTGTAGCCGTCGTCGAAGGTTATGACCACCGGCTTTTCCGGCAGTGGCCAGCCCTGCTCCACATAGTTTTTCAGGTCGTCGAAGCCGATGGCGGTAAAGCCGGCCTCCTTAAGAGCCTTCATGTGGCTCTCAAAAAGCTCCGTGGTTATGCCGTATTCGTGCTGCTCGGCGTAAGTCTCGTGGTATGTCAGAATTGGCACAGAGGCCGTATAGCTGCTGTCGTCCAGGTTCCGGTCCTTATAGAACTCAGTGAGTCTTTCGTGAAGCGCCCCGTAGGACTGGGCCTTCATAACGCTGCCCCGGTTCTCCACCCCCGTGGTGTTGCCCTGCTGCTCCACATAAAGGCCGAAATCCTCCGGCCGCCACACGGATTTGTCGCCGAAGATCTCCGCCAGAGCCATGTGGCCCAGGGCATTTCTGAAATGGGTCTCGTCGTAGAAATAGCGGGGATCGGCGCTCAGGGGACTGTTGGTGAAATCCCAGAAGTCCGTCACATTGGAAAGGCTTTCAGCGAAAAGCACCAGATCCTCCTTTTTGAAGAACTTAAGGTACTCGCTGTACATGGGCGGACAGACCACAAGAAGCTTCACGTTGTTTGCGTCGCAGAGCTCCTTGATGCGCGTGACGGAGCCCATGCAGAGCTCAAGGCACTGAATGTTGTAGGTCTTTTTGGGGTAGTTATTGAAGATCTGATAATCCGGCCGGGCGGTATACTCCGAAAGCTCCCCTATGGGCTCAATGTCCCTTCGGCTCTTGTCATAGGCGCCGGTCTCCGGGGTGAAGCAGTCGTGGTCAGCCTGGATATATGAATCGCTTTGCTTAAGCTTTATCTTGTTCCAGCCGTAACGCCAGTCGGCAAAAAGATAGGTGGCGTAGAACTTTATGGGGCTCGATCCGTCAGCCTTATAGTGCATCAGGTCCGTTATGCGCCCCGTGTTGACGTTGTACTGCATGGCATCGTGGGCATGGACGCTCACCATCAGGTTCTTTACCTTGTAGTTTTCTATCAGGTAGCGGGCTGTCTGCTCCACGTCCTGCATGTCGGAGCCGTACATGATCATGTTGAAGAAGCTGGCGTTCATGTACCTGTTCAGGTCCTCCACGGGGAAGGAGCTGGTGGCCGAGCTGCCTATCAGATAGGAATCGTAGTTTTCGTGGAAGCGGTCCAGATAGGCAATCTTGGCCGCCCTGGGATTGTTGGTCATGTCGTAGGACCACCAGTCCATGAAGTAGTCCCCGAACACGCCGAAGGGATCTGTGACCATATTAAAGCAGCCGTAAATGACCGTCATCATGATGACGGTCAGTACGAACATCCTGACCCAGGATCTGGAGCTCATGCGAACCCGTTTTTCGCCTTTACGGCGTCTTCTGCTTATCGATGGCATAGTTTTACGCTGATGGCCGTTTCCGCGCTCAGAGGGGCCTTTACGGGGCTCCTGAGGGCATCAGAAGGCCTTGTATATGAATTCGGCGGATATGTATCCCGCCCTGAGTATTCCAAAGAAGAGTAGGAGCAGCAGAGGCACGGCTATGAACAGCCACTGGATGAAGCTGCCCCGCCTTTCAAGCCAGCTGCGGAGCTGGTTCCCCGAGATCTCCTGATAAAGCTCCACCGCCAGGATCACCAGCACCCCGAAGCCTATGATGATGTAGTCCCAAAGGCCCGGTCCGAGGGTCAGCCATTTGGCGCTGAGCTCGGATATATGGAAGCGGAGCAGGCTGCGCTTCAGCATGGAAAGAGCAGGCATCACGCCCTGGGCTCTGCTGAAGTAGCGGCCGATGAACACGATGATGAAGGTCCTGAGGGACTGGAGGATGCGAAGGAGCAGGCCCTTTAGCCTCAGTCTTTCCCGAAGCTTTGTGAGGGGCTCCTCAAAGAGCTGGCTCAGGGCTATGATCCCGCCGTTCCAAAA
>JAEEPD010000156.1 GCA_016284575.1 Bacillota bacterium
TTTATCTCCTCGAATCGTGCCTCCTGGAAATCCTCGGCATTATAAGCCCTGACCACCCGGATGCCCGTCATATTGTCCCTCATGGTACGGTTCAGGTCGTCGTTGAGGATCTGGTTCCTGCGCATCTTGGGATGGGCGTACATGACCATGAAGACCACCAGGCAGAGCACTATGGCCACGGCGATGCTTGTTATGACCGACCATTCCAGGTAGCGGCCGGAGATCTTCATCAGCGCAAGGATCGCTATTACCGGGGTCTGGACCAGTCTTGTGAGGCCCCTTGAGACGAACATCTGTATCTGCTGCACATCGTTGGTGGAGCGGGTTATGAGTGAGCCTATGGAAAAGCGGTCTATCTCCTCCATGGAAAAGCTTTCGACCTTTACGAAGATCTTGCGGCGCAGCATTCTTGAAAAGGACGCCGCCAGTCTGGCTGAAAGATAATCGCTGAATATCAGTACCAGCATGCTGGCAAAGGCGCAGAGCAGCATATAGCCACCGGCGCCCAGCACCGCGGACACTACGGCAGTGCCCGACTTGACCATGGTGGTGATGTCGGACATGTAGTCAGGGATCTTAAGATCCAGCCACACCTGCACCAGTATGAAAAATATGTTCGTAAGAAGCAGCGCCCAATGGCCAGGCTTCAGGTTTTTAAGCATTTTTATCATATACGCCCTCCTTGTTTCTCAGTCTTCTGAGGACAGCGGGTTCAAAATTACAGTTGTTTTGAAGCACAGGATGCTCCGTTTATGTTCAAAGCAGGACATCCAGCGCTCTGCGCAGCATTTTAAGATCCATTCCGTTCTGACAGTATATGAGCCCGGACCTGCAAAAGCCTGAGGACCTTATATTCTCTGCCGAAGCATCTGATGCCATAATCCTGCGGTCCTCCTCAGGAGACAGAGCAGATAATATGAAGCAGCTGTCTATGCCCGCAAGCCCGGCCCCTTCAATATCGCAGCGAAGGTCATTGCCGACCATGAGGCAATCCGATGCCTCAAGTCCGTATTTTTTCAGAGGGAGCCTGAAGAAATCCGGATCCGGCTTTTTTATGCCATAGTCCGAGGATATAAAAACATCGTCAAAGCTGTCATAGATCCCGAGCATTTTAAGCTCCGGTTCAGTAAAAGCCCTCTGGGCATTTGAAAGCAGATAAACTCCTGTGCCCTTATTTCTTAAGCTTTGCAGCAGCTCCAAAGCTCCTGCATAAAGCCTTATATGCGTCGTTGAAAGTCTTCGGAATTCCCCGGCAGCAAGCTGCTCCGGAGAGGAATATCCTGTATCCATGGCCCTTCCGGGCTCCTGCTTCAGCAGTCTTCGGAAAACATTGAGTATATCTATCTCCACGCTGCGCCCGGGACAGCCCTCGGACTGAGCCTTTTCCAGAAGGAGCTGCTCTTCATCCCTGCAGAAGTCGAAATATGTCTGCATCAAGTCATTTGGTGAATAGCTTATGCCGCCTTCCTCAAAAAATGAAACCATCCCGCGCCAAAGCGCAGGACGGGTCTCGTCCGTATGAATATCCACAAGGGTTCCGTATAGATCAAAGAAAACCGCTTTATACTTCAAAATGCGCTCCATTCTGCACACCTGACAGTCTGTGCTGCCCCTATTTCTTCTTTCTGACCGAGAAGCCCATCTTACCTGCATACTTAGTCATGGAGTAATACTCGCCGTGGATCAGGCTCACAAGCTCTGCCTTAGCAAGATCTATGCGCCCCTTTTCGTTCACCAGATTTTCATCCACATGAAGAGCGACTATTTCCGCAATGAACATGTCATGGCTTGGCAGCTTTACAGTCTGCAGCACTTTGCACTCGAAATTAACGGGGCATTCAGCTATCAGCGGAGCCGAGACCTGATCTCCCGCCAGCTTCGTCAGCTTCAGCTTTTCGAACTTATCCGCCTTTGCCCCTGTGGTGCAGCCCGCCCAGTCCATGGCGGAGCTCAGCCTCTTTGGCACAAGATTAATTACGAACTCGCCGCTCTTTTCGATGATATCGTGACTGAAACGGCTTGGTCTTACTGATATATAGACATAAGGTGGGTCACTGTTAACCACACCCGTCCATGCCACTGTTATTATATTTGAATGCTCAATATCTCCGCAGCTTACCATTACGCTGGGCAGAGGAGCCATCATGGTGTTGGGTTTGACCTTAACTTTTTCCATTGCGTTCACCATATCCTTCGACTGCGCAATCATCTTTTTTTAAGTTTTTCGATGGTTTCCAGATATTCCGCAGGAGGCTCCGCCTCGAATTCCATGTACTGGCCTGTCACAGGATGGGTAAAGCCAAGAAGTCCCGCGTGCAGCATCTGCCCGTGCAGCTTATAGGGCTGATTTGAGGGCCCGTAGACCGTATCCCCCAGCAGCGGTCTCTTGATGTATGCCATGTGGACCCTTATCTGATGGGTCCTTCCGGTCTCCAGTCTGCATGCCAGTTCTGTAAAGCCATTGAAGCGCTGCAGCACCCTCCAGTGGGTCACGGCCCGCTTGCCCTTCTCCAGAGGCACCACCGCCATGCGCAGCCTGTTGGAGGGATCCCGTCCTATGGGAGCATCCACAGTGCCCCGGTCCTCATTAAAGCCGAAGAGGCAGACTGCCCTGTACTCTCTGGTGACCGTATGCTCCGCCAGCTGAGCCGAAAGCCCCTGATGGGCCGCATCGCTCTTGGCTGCTACGATAAGCCCCGAGGTATCTTTGTCTATGCGGTGCACTATGCCAGGCCTCGCCACTCCGCCTATGCTGCTGAGCCCGCTGCCTTCGTTTTCAGGACTGCAGTGGAACAGCAGAGCATTCACAAGGGTCCCGGAAAGATTTCCGGCAGCGGGATGAACCACCATGCCCTTGGGCTTGTTCACCACTATCAGATGGTCGTCCTCGTAGACGATATCCAGGGGAATGTCCTCGGGCTCTGAGAGCCCTTCTGAGGCAGGAGGAAGCACCAGACGTACTTTTTCCCCAAAAGCCAGCTTTCGCTTCTTAGAGAGGCACTCAGAGCCCTCTACAGCCACATTTCCCCCCTCTATAAGCTTGACGATGTAGCTTCTGGAAACATCCTCCATCAAATTCGAAAGCACGCTGTCTATCCTCTGACCAGCGTGCTCCTCTGAAATTGTAAATTCAAATATTCTTTCGTCCATCACAAATATGAGACTGTCCGCAGCAGCCGGCAGATCTACGCTGCTTTGCCCTTGTCAAAATACAGCACCACAAGTATCAGCAGCAGGCAGCCGCAGGTTATGCAGATGTCGGCCACGTTGAAGATGGGCAGTATCCTTATGTCCAGGAAATCCACCACATAGCCGTAGATAAGACGGTCCAGGAAATTTCCCAGACCTCCGCCCAGTATCATGGCAAGAAAGATATGCTCAGCCCTGGACATGCTGCCCCTGTACTTTATGTAGTAGAACAGGATGGCCGACATGAGCAGAGCGGTAAATATCAGCAGAAAGCTTGTCCTGCCCACGAAAAAGCTGAAGGCCGCGCCGGTGTTGCGCACATAGCGAAGCCCCATGCCCGTCTTCCCCAGCTCAATAAACTGTCCGAGCTGCATATTCTTTACCACAAGGAGCTTTGATATGCGGTCCAGCGCTATAACTGCAGCAACTATTATCCAGAACACTATATCTTTCCTCTGAAATTGGTGATAGTCCTGGTAAGATCAGCAACCTTGTCGTCCTGAGCCTTGATCTCCTCGGAGACCTTGGTATCGCCGAAGGATGAACCGAACTTGCTGAGGAAGCTCTCGGAGGTGGAATCCAGATCCTTGTCGCTTATGAACTCGCTGCCGGTGCTTCCGATGATGTCCTCGCTCATGCCGTCGACTCTCTCCAGCTCGGATTCCAGTATGGACTTCATGCGGGTACGCAGGCTTCCTACTCTCTGGGTGAGCCTTCTCTCCTCGTCCTGCAGTCTCTCCACAGCCTCTCTGGCCTGGCGCAGCTTAAGATCAGCGTCAAGCTCGGCGTTGCGGATAAGGATCTCCGCGCGCTTTTCGGCGCTGGCGGAAATGTCGTTCATCAGTGACTTTGCAGCCTCAAGAGTATTGAGCATGGCTCCCTCCTGCTGCTTATACTGGCTGATCCTCTCCTGCTGCTCGTCGATCTGCTTCAGCAGCCTCTCGTTCTCCTGCAGCAGCTGCTCCATGGACACGGTTATGTTATCCAGCAGTGTATCCACCTCTTCGGGGTTGTAGCCTCTTACAGACTTGGAAAACTCCGCAGCCTGGATCTCGCTTGGTGTTATCATCTTGAATTACCTCCAGGGACTCTTGATGGGCTGTTCGGCAGCCTTGGTGTTCATATTGTAGGCCACATCCACATTCTCGGGAGCGAACACGAAAATGTTGTTGGCGACCTTCTGCACATTGCCGTTCAGAGCGTAGGTGGCTCCGGACATGAAATCGAATATCTTTCTGGCAACGTCAGTCTCCAGATTCTCCAGATTGATGATGACAGGCTTCTTGGCCTTCAGGCTGTCCACCAGCTTGGGGCTCTCATCGAAGCCCTGGGGCTCGATAACTATCATCTTCATCTCCTTGGTGATGTACTTTCCGGTGCCTGAAGGTGCAGCAGCCGCAGGCTGAGGCCTGCTTACGGGCTGAGGCTGGGGCCTCTGCTCCCTGTTTTCAAAGCTGGTCTTCTGATCAGGGATCAGCTTTTTGGGCTCTTCCTTCAGTTCTTCCTCCAGATCATCCTCATCCACATCTTCGATGCCAACAAGCTCTTTGAATTTACCAAATAATCCCATATTTCACCTCGTGTATCAATATTGATCAGCGTTTCTTAAAATCTCGTCGTATATCTTTACGTTTCCGTCGGTCTTTATAAGAGTTTCTTCCTCTGTGGAAACGATAATATCTATGGTCTTGAAGCTGTATTCGCCGTTAAGGCTCTGGACATAGACCCCGGGCTTTTCCGAAGGAGCAGTCTCCCCCTCTCCCTGTACCATCTCATAGGCTATGGCGCTGTTGGGCACCATCAGGCCTTCGTAGTTCTGGGTCAGGATCTTAAGGTCCACATAGCGGAGCTTGGCGAAATCCTCGCACCAGCGGCTCACCTTTATGATGACCAGCCGGTGATCGTCTCTGTCGTAGTACTCGGAAACAGTTCCTTTGACGGTATCCTCTCCGATATAAAGGGTCAGCGTCTGGTTCAGCTGATACATGTCAGCCTTTTCCTTGTCCACCAGCAGCACTGCATACCAGACATTGCTGGTGACAAGCTTGTAGATCGGGTCGCCTTCGTTTGCGACCGCATCCTCCTTCCGGAGGTTTTCGGGCACCGGCTTATCCTCGAAGATCTTTTGCAGATCCAGCTGATAGACCGTGTCCATGGTATAGGTCTCCTCCAGCCCGTCAACGTAGTAGCTGACGAAGGCTGTAACAGGCGCGTAATAGCCCTTGGCCATGTCCCCCGCAGGATAGATATCCGGTATCTTGGCGTTTTTCCTGGTCTTTTCGGATTCC
>JAEEPD010000022.1 GCA_016284575.1 Bacillota bacterium
CAAAAGAGCACATGGGTATCCCCTGCTTCGTAGTTGACGACAAGGATATCTATGTTCTGATGCCTGAAAATCTGGACGTTTTCAGATAGAACGCAGCAAAAACGTATCAAAAGCGCTCCTTCGGGGGCGCTTTTTCTTGCATTCTGAAAAGAAAAATGATAATATATCCGCGAAATATATTGCTTTTTCAAATAAATGAGGTGATCAGAATGGCACAGAGAAGAAAAGTTATAATGTACGGCAACGAAAAATGACCGGGCTGCGTCAGGGCCAAGGAAGTGCTCAAGAATGAAGGCATCCGGTATTCGTATATCGATGTACTGGAGGATCTGGCAAGGTTCAAGAAGTTCCTGAACCTGAGAGATGCTCATCACGACAAGGAATTTGCGAAAACCGTCGAAAACGGCAAGGCAGGCATCCCCTGCTTCCTGGTGGACGACGAGTTCCTCTATGTAGGACTCCCCGAGGATCTGGATCTTCTGAGATAGGATCCTCAAGGAATATAAAAAGGACCCCTGCAGATCTGTAGCGACTGCAGGGGTCTTATTTTGTGCCGTTGTAGCTATTTCAGGCTGGCCAGGAAGGCTGCGGTGAGCCAGGTGCGCTCCGGGATGGAGGAGATGCGCAGGTGCTCGTCCGTGGAGTGGATGTCGTACATGTAGGGGCCAAGGCCGTCCGCCGTTGGAATGCCCTGAGCGGAGAACCAGGAGGCATCGGAGCCGCCGCCAACCTTCTGGGGCGGAAGCTCCAGGCCCAGCTCTGCGCCGACTGCTTTGATCTTCTCGTAGAGCCCCATGTTGGTCTCGTTGGCCTCCATGGGAGTGCCGATGTGATTGATCGTGATGGTGGTCGTGGTTCCATCCTTGTAGAAGTCGTCCTTTTCCACCTGAGCCAGGATCTCCTTGACCCTTTCGATATCTGCCTGGCTGGCAACACGGACGCTGATCCTTGCGGAGGCGTGGTTTGTGACCACGTTGGCGGGGATGCCGTAGCTGTTCAGCTCCGCCACGTTGAACTGAATTCCCCGTTCGTCGTCGTTCAGCTTGTAGAGGGCGAGGGCCTTGTGGGCTAGCTCGAATACGGCGCTGCGGCCGTCAAGATAATTGTTTCCTGTGTGAGCCGCGGTGCCAACCACGTCTATGGTGGCACTGACGCTGCCCTTGCGGGCGATTACTATGCCGTTGTCGCCTCTGGACGGCTCAAATACCAGAGCAAGCTCCGCGTTTTTCGGGGTCTCCGCCTCGAATACCTGGCGGCCTGTATAGGAGCCGATCTCCTCGTCGGGGTTGAAAATGAAAAGTATCTCCTTGTCCGGCAGGGCGTCCAGCTCCTGCAGGATCTTCACTGCTTCGATGCTCTGCACCACGCCGCCCTTGCAGTCTACGATGCCAAGGCCCCAGGCGTAGTCCCCCTCGATATGGAAGGGGTGAGCCGCTGCATCGCCCGGCTTGAAAACGGTGTCCAGGTGGGCGTTCAGCACCACAGTGCCGTTCTTGTTTCCCTTGTTCAGACGGGCCACCAGATTGAAGCCGTAGCCCTCGAAGAAGCGCCTCTCCACCTCTATGCCGTCGATCTCCTTAAGCAGGCCTTCGATTATGTCGGTCACCTTGGCGTTGCCCTCCACGTTGCGGGAGCCGCAGTCTATGCCGCTCAGCTGCTCCAGCACCTTCAGCTGCTTAGGTGCGAATTCCTCCGCCTTCTCCTTTATTTTCTTTTGAAGCTCTGTCATTTTCGTGTCTCCTTTCGGCGGGCTGTCTGCCCGTTATCTTTTACGCAAATATTTTACCATAATAAAGCGCTGTCCTTCAACGGCTTGTTTGCACTCTTGGCTTTTCCCAAGCCGCGGGTTATACTTTATTGAACAGGAGGTATTGAAATGAGTTATCTTACCAAAGAGCAGAACGAAAGGTTCCTGGGCACCGGCGCTGCGAACGCGGCAGGGGACGGGCTTCAGGAATTTCTTGATAAATACGATCCGAAGCACTACGATCTTCCGGCCAACACCGTGGACATGGCAATTTTCAAGAGCGATGGCCTCTGGACGGCTCCGGATCAGCCACTTAAGCTTCTAATGATAAAGCGCGGCAATCACCCCTCCATCGGCTGGTGGGCCCTGCCCGGCGGTTTTGTGGATTATAAAGAAAATCTGGAGGACGCCGCTGCCAGGGAGCTGGAGGAGGAGACTGGCGTCAAGGGCCTTCCGCTGGTTCAGCTCAGGACCTGGGGCGACTACGACCGGGATCCCCGCATGCGCATAATCACCACATCCTACATGGCGCTGGTTGAAGGCCCACTGGAAGCGAAAGCCGGAGACGATGCCGCAGACGCCAGATGGTTCGACGTCAGCCTTGAAAGCACCGGCATCTACAGCGAAGAGGGCTATGTTCTGGAACGGTACAGTCTCAGCCTTGTCAGCGGGCAGGGCAGCCCGGACGAGCTCCGGATAGGCGCGGAGATAAGCCGCAGGGAATACGGCAGCGGCCTGCTCCGTCAGGTCAGATACCGCCTGCGTTCCTCGGACCGCATCGCCTCGGACCACGCCCTGGTGATAGCCGACGCCCTGCTGGAGCTGAAGAGCCGGATCAGTTAGTCAAAAATCATAAAAAATTAATATCCAGCTGTCGAATTTTGGCCCTTTTTACCGATATATATGGTGAAAGGGCCAAAACCGGCTTTCAAACAGATCTGCATGCATGTTTAAGATCATAAGGGAACACCGAAAACCTGATAATACTCTGGAATCGCTGATTGAAAACTATCAGCGGCTGGTTTCCTATGTCATAAATCGCTATCTGGCTCTGGAGGATGACAGGCAGGAGGCTGCCGAGAGGGTATGGCACGATGTTTCTCTGATGCAGGAGCCATTCAGCAGGCTCGATGAAAAGCAGCAGAAGAATCTGATATGCCAGATCGCGAGAAACAAGGCCGTTGATGTGTACAGAGAGCGCGCAAAAAACGATAACGTGCCTTTGGATGAGACTATAGATCAGGATGTCAGGACAAATCTGGCTAATGCGGGTCAGGGAGTTGCCGAAAGGATCGCGCTCGCATTGCAGTCCCTAAATGAAGAAGATTATAAATTGTTATCGCTGCTCTACGAATATGGCTATACCATCGGAGAGCTCTCAAAATACTATAAGTGCAAGGAAAAAACGCTTTATAAGCGAGTCGAAAGAGCCAAGGACAGACTGGCTCAGCTGCTGGCGGAGGACGGGATAGATGTCAAACAGGGGTTTTAGTGATAATGATCTGAGAGAGGCTCTGCGCCTCTGCTCAGACGCCCGGACAGCCGCCTTGCTGAAAGGGTTTGAAGAAGGATCCGCCATGCCATCTGCTGGCAGGGGCGCTGCTTTTGCCGTGCCAACTGTCCGCCGCAGTTCCGGAAGACGCATCGCGGCTGCGCTCCTGGCGGCAGTCATAGCGCTTTTGGCATTTACCATGGCGGCAAGCGCAGGGATAAGGCAGAAGGTTCTGGAACAGGTTCGGAGCATCTTCGGAGACAGCGTGAGCTATGACTTCTGGAGCGAGGCTGACAGACCCGCAGAAGAGCCGAAACTGCCAGAGCTTGAATTTGCCGTTCCTGAAGGGTTTGAGCTGGTAAAATCCAGTGGATCAGCGGTAATATGTCACAAGTTATATATAAATAATGATACAGACGATGTGATTGGCCTTAGCTATGCGCTGATTGATAGTGATACCGAGTATGGGTTCGAAGGCGGAACTGAGATTATTGAAAAGGTGACGATCAATGGGTTTGACGCAGACTTATATCCACACAGTAAAGCTTCAAGTCAATGTAACATAATATGGATAGATTCAGATCTTGGCCTTGTTTTCGTAATTGATACCACATTGTCTGAAGCAGAACTTATATCGCTAGCAGAATC
>JAEEPD010000157.1 GCA_016284575.1 Bacillota bacterium
AGCACATCATCCTTAAGGAATTCCGCCTCAAAAATCGACGTCTGCCCTATAAGTTCGCTGTCTTCGGGGACCGGTTCAAGATCCGGATCCGAATACTCTTCCATAAGGCCGCCTTCATAGGGGTATATCCTGATAACAGCGGAATTCTCCCGGTCGTAGATGCTGAGCATCGTGCCGTAAGAGCTTTCGCTTATCTCCACCGCATCCCTCTGGTCGTTGGCCTTGAATACGGTCCAGAAATAGGAAGAAAGCGTCCTGATCTCCATGTTATCCGTCTGGCTCTGCACCGTATTTTTATAGCTTCCCGCGCCGAAGAACACCAGCAGGAGAAAGCCTGCCATGAAAAGAGCTGCGATGATTATCGTATATATTCCCAGAGGGGATCTGCTTTTTCTGTTCACTGAGACCTCCCTCCTACTCCTTCGGACGGACCAGTACGATCACATCCGGCGGAAGATTCGATGAAAATGCATCGTAATTCACGTAGTAGTCTTTTGTATTTATATGCAGCCCGTAATGATCTTCCAGGTACTCCAGATTCGGAGGATACACGCCCTCCACCACATAGCACTGTCTGGCGGAGCGGACAATTGCGTCTTTGATGGCTTCTGCGCCTTCAAGGCTTATATCTCTCCCTGAATGACCAAAAAGCCCATAGACCAGGGCTGCTGTAAGTATCAATGCCAGTGCAAAGATCATATATTTGGTTTTGCTTTGCTTTTTATCGCTGTACATCTCAGTAATCGCGCAAAAACTTCCGCGAACAGGTCCTGCTCCGGCCTGCTATACCACGGAATTCATCATGCCTATAAGGGGCAGCATAACGGACAGAAGCGAGAGCCCCACAGTCACCATAAGTATTCCCGAAAGAAGAGGATCGACAGTGCCAACCAGCCTGTCCACAAGGCTTCCGCAGTTTTCCTCCAGAAGAGCTGTAAGCCTCTCAAGCACGCTCTCCATGCTGCCGCTGCGCTCTCCTGCCAGCAGCATCCTGCCGTAAACAGGTTCGAACAGCTCCTCGTCGTAAGCCGCCTGGGCGATGCTGTGTCCTTCAGCCATGCGGTCTGCGCACTTGTTCAGAGCTTCCTCCAAAGGCCCATAGTCGGCCATCGGTATGGACTTTTTCATGGCCTCATCCTGCATCTCGCCGCTGGCAAGGAAGGTGGAGAGAGCCGATGTGAAGCGGAACATGCCCATGGTATTCAGGATCTCTGCGCACACCGGGATCTTTCTCAGCAGTCCTTCGACGCTCTTTTTTCCATTGCCGTTCCAGGCTCTGAGGCCCCAGATAAGCAGCGCAGCTAAAACTATCATTACCGCAAGAGCTACCCAGCAGATCACATAAGCCCAGCGCACATAGCTGTAGGATGAGCTTGCCAGGCTGCCTGTCATGCTGCTGTATACCTTGCTGAACACGGGAAGCACCATGAATATCATTGCCGCCAGCACCGCAATTATCAGAGCCATCATGGCTGCGGGATATGCCGCGGCATTTCTCAGCTTTTCGGAAATAGTTTTCTGATCCCTGTAGTAGGAGGCAAGGCGGAACATGGTGTCCTCCAGCCGTCCGGAGCTTTCTCCTGCCTCTGCCATCTGAAGCGCATACCGGGGGAATATCCCGCTGGCTTCCATGGCCTTTGACAGGCCTTCACCCTGCTCAATGTGGGCCTTCATCAGCTCCAGACCCTGCTCCAGGGGACCGTGCTTCTCCTTGCTTCCGCTCAGAAGCAGCGACAAAGCCTCCTCGGTATTGATACCGGATCTGATCATCATGCCCATGCTTTCGCAGAAGGCGCTTACTCCAAGACTGTCAAGTTGTCTGCTCATATGATTTCACCTCTCGGGGCGTTAATAATAATAAACGTCAGTATAATTTGTTCCGTCACCTACGAATCTGGCATCCGCGCCTCCGGCGGAGAAGGTCAGATCCATGCGTGTCCACTGCTCTCCCTTAGCCTCGAACTTTACAGTTACCCAGCCTGTCTTTTCAGTGTAGAACATGTTCCAGGCATGGTAGAGTCCGTTGGGCGCCACATAGCCGAATATCAGCTTTACGGGTATGCCCTGACTTCTAAGCATGGATGCTGCAAGAACTGCATAGTCGAAGCAGATGCCCTTGCCTGTGGCCATGGTCTCGTCGGGATCGGGTATGTAACCGCTCTTTACAGTATTGACCTTTTCCATGTCGTATTTGACATTTTTGGTGACGAAATCGTAGACTCCGCTGATCATGCCAAGATCATCCTTTGCCGTGAGAGCTATGTCTCCGGCCTTTTTGATGCAGGCGGATTCCTTCTTGTAATTCACATATACGTTCGGCCTTACGAAGGCGGTGAATTCGTTTTCAAGCACCGCATTTACAGTTACCGAATATATCTCAACATACTTGTTTTCTCTTGTATTGCGCATCACCCTCAGCTTATAGCTTCCGTTTCCGAGGGTAAGGGGGAATATGGTGGGCGTGCCGTCGTTGGGAAGATCGTAGCTGTACTTGGTCTCTCCGAAGAGTAC
This sequence comes from Bacillota bacterium, assembly GCA_016284575.1. Classification (GTDB taxonomy): domain Bacteria; phylum Bacillota; class Clostridia; order Peptostreptococcales; family Anaerovoracaceae; genus RGIG2707. The sequence continues at coordinate 2,512 of JAEEPD010000157.1, forward strand.
CTGGAATTTCAGCCTTTTATCCGACTTGGCGGAGCATCCCACATAACCCTGAGA
>JAEEPD010000158.1 GCA_016284575.1 Bacillota bacterium
AGAGTGCCGCCGTTTCCGAGGCCGCCGCTGAACTTGGGTGCCTTGTCTCCGAATACGTAGACCACTCTTGCGTAGCATCCGGGGAACTTACCGCCGCCTACGCTGGCCTGAGCTCCGACAGCTGCATCGAAGTCGATCTTCGTGCTGGTGATGAAGCTCTTGATAGCGTCTCCGGGATTCTTTACAGTGCTTGCGTCAACTGACTGGGTGGCGTTTGCCGCAGCATAGTAGCCCAGCTGGACCTTTGCCAGATTGATGGTGCTGAAGGGGATGTGGCCGCCCACAATACCCTTGGGGATGCTCAGTGAGCCTGTCAGAAGGCCGCTGCCCTGCAGGTGGTAGATGAAGTAGGCGGTGCGTCCTTCGACAGCGTAGCCGCAGAAGGAGCCGAAGCTGGACCTGCCCTCGGCAGAGAGCACAGCCAGTTTCTGATCGTCGTCATTTGTTATGGAAACGGCCACCACTATGTACTGCTCCATATTGGTGCTGAAGCCCCAGTAGGTGCGGTTCTTTATGGTCTGCTCGCCCATGTCCCAGCAGGCGCTGATGCCCAGGCTCTTGATGAAGTTCATGTCTGCGACCTCGATATCCTCGAGCTCCAGATCGAAGCCGCTGGGTCCCACGGACACTCTGGCCATACCGGAGATGACGTCCATGATGCTGGCCTTTGCAGCTATCTTAAGTCTGAGAGGAGGTGCTCCTCCGTCCATACCCACGGTGTCGGCCAGGCCCTCGAAGCCCAGGCCGCCGCCCTGCAGGTAACCTACAACTGTAGGCGGAACCAGAGGAATACCGCCCTTATCCACGGTGGCTTCCGCGTAGAGGGAATCCAGCAGGATAACGCCCCTTGCCTCCTTGAACTTGCCCTCGAACACGCCGCTGAAGATGGGTGTATCAAGCTCAACGCTTAAGGAGAGCTCTCTCTTGGGAGCGAAGGTGTTCAGGGTGATGGATGCTCCGCCGCTCACCGGGAAGCCTCCGATGGAGGGGATGTTGACGCTGCCGCTGCCCTCGATGCCGCCCAGTGCGATCTTTCCGCCGTAGTTGATCTGCAGCTGACTGATCTCAATGCCGGCGAAGTCGCCCACGGGAGTGGTGAACTTGAAATCGCCGCCGAAGCGCAGAGCGCACTTGTCAGACTTGGGGGATACGCTGGTCAGCTTGAACTCGCTTCCGTAGAAGGCGGGTACGGAGAACACAGCGCTGTTGTTTGTTACCTGATCATCCGTGAAGCTCACGGTGAAGGCAAGCTTTGTCTTGCTGTCGTATTTGAAGCTTACTCTGAGCTCATCGTCATTTGCTCCGTCGTAGACCATGTAGTCCGGGGAGGACAGCCTGGCGCTGATCAGCTTCATTGAAACATCGGACTTGCCGCTGCTTACAGTCTCTGTCAGGACCACATCGAAGTGGTTCTGTATGTATTTGTCGGGTGTCGCCACCAGAGCGCCATTATCCACAAGGGAGACTACCATTTCGGGATCGTAGGACCTGAGTCTCCAGGTGGTGGTAGTGGTGCCGCCGCTGGTGATGGGCTCGCCGTGCTTGAAGCCGTAGCTGCCTGCGTTCATGATGGTCATGACGTAAGCGCCCCAGCTTGCTGCTGTTTCCTTAATGCTCTCGGCGCTGTTTCCGGGCAGCAGCAGGTAGCCGTCATTGCCCTTCAACACTGCCAGATGGGTGTATGCGGGGCCGCTGTCCTCCATGGCGCCGCCGGTGGTGTATTCCACGGACTGGGTCATGCGGTCGCGGAGCTTTCTTATCTGCTCGGTACTGGGCGCGCGCTCGGGATCAGCGGGCTTTCCGGGCCACTGGCCCTTGCCCTTTATGGACGCGCCGTCCTCCACCACGAACTGCCTGCTGTCAGGAGCGATGATGGTGAAGCCCTCGCCCACGTTCACAGAGGAGCCCTTCTTGAAGGTCATTACCGCGCCTTCGGGGATCTCCAGCACAGCTCCTCCGTCTATCTTCGGAAGATTGATGGTGCTGTAGAAGTTATAGTTCTTGTTAGGCTCCATGTTGGAGCGGATCTCCCAGTGATCTTCATTCCAGCCCACCATGAAGTAGATGGGATCCCAGGCATCCTTGGACTTGTAGTAGAAGTGATCCCAGTCGGCGTCTACGTTCTTGTAGCTGTAGTAGCCGTCTCTGACTGAGCAGCCCTGCTCCATAACCACGAAGGCTTTGCGGAGCTCCACCTTGTTGAAGACAGTCTTCTCGTCTCCCTGGAGCCCTGCCTGTGCGTGCAGGTCCGCGGGGCCTATCACATAGCCCTTGAAGCGGTTCATGCCCTTTTCGTACCTTTCGAAGATCTCGCTCAGAGGATGCTGATCCTTGTCTCCTCCAAAATAGACATAGGTCTGTGTGATTGGTTCAGTGGTGTCCGGATCGGTGTATACGAGCTTCGGTTCATAGACCTCTAGTGTATCATTCCAGACGTATTCCAGTATTCCGTCATTACCAAGATAGAACTCCTGGAACTTGTCGATCTCGTTTCCGTCATAATCGTATGTACGGTTGTCTGTGTAGGCGTTTACATTGGAGTAGATCTCGATGTAGCCGCTGATGCCGCCGCTCACGTAGGTATAATTGTCTGCCGTTAAGACATAATCCTGATCGGGGTTGAAGAAATCTCTGTCTTCGCCGGTCCAGGGATCCTTAAGATATCCGATGGCGCTGCGGGTGACCTCGTACACGGCTTCGCCGCCTCCGATGGCTGCCGCCTTGCTTTCGGTAGTTCTTACGTTGACCACACCGCCGTAGACCCTGGTACCGCCTACGGGTGCGCCTTCCTCGCGGAGAGCTCCGCCGTTGCCGCCCTTGGCTCCGCCGATGGCTGCGCCGCCTCCCTGGGCATTGGCATTGATGGTGCCGCCCCAGATGGTGACGCTGCCGCCGTCCTTGGTCAGTCCTTCGCCGTAGGGAGAACCGCCGATGGCCGCCGCTCCGCCGTAGCCCCAGACATTCAGTATGCCGCTGGTGAGCTGCATATGGCCCATATCCTGACCGTCAGGCTTTCCTCCGATGCCTGCGGCAGAGTGCTGGGCTTCCCAATAATCAAATCCTACATTCAATATGCCTGCGCCCTTCACTTCAGGATCATCCTGAATGTTAAGGTATGCGTCATATGCGATCTGAATGTCCGGCTTGTAGCCTCCGAGATCAAAGTCATAGGTGTTCCTGACATAGCTCTCTCCTCCGAGCAGCATGGTCAGGTTCGGTGTCTGATTTGCATATGCATAATCATAGGTGCTTGGTATGTGGCAGTATCTGAGCGGATCCACATCCGTGCTGTTGACGGTGATATAGCCCTCGCCCTTTGCATCGTTCAGATGCAGCTTGTTGATACCGTTGGAGGTGATGTCCGAGACCTTGCTGTTTTCAACGGTCATCGATGAATAGCCGTTCATCACAATGCTGGTGGAGGTTTCGACAGGAGCTCCCTGGTCATTGTAGCTTGTGTATATAGTATCCGTATTCACCAGCTTCAGCTCGGAAAAACCGTTCAGGGTTATCTGGCTGAAGTCGGACAGATCGCAGTTTATCAGCTCCGCGCTGCCGTAGTTCATGGCAGTGCCTGCGCTGTAAGCAGAAGCCTGAACAGGAGTTCCCAGAACGCCGTTTACAGTGGTGGTGCCGTCGGGATTCTTGGAATGAAGACCGGTGATCTTCACATTCTGAAGGATGACAGACGAGGAGAATACCGAAGGATCCGCCGCATCCAGGGAACCCCAGTAATAGGGACGGGTGCTGGGAGCGCGGAAGGCTCCGAGATACTCGTTCAACTCGTATTCCCAGTACTCCACGCCCTCGTCCTTCTTGCCGTTCACAGTCAGGTTGATCTTAGCCTTGCCCGGGAACACAGCATTGCTTTCATTGCCCATATAGACATGGCTGTCATTGCCTTCGATGGTGATATTTACGGTGCTGCCATAGGACCAGTAGCTGCCGTTGCCCATGTCGCGGAAGCCGACGTTGGAGTTCACGAGGAACACCCTTACACGGTCTCCCTTTACGGTGATGGAGCCAAGGCCCTTGGTGGCTGTGGGGCTGGCAGGAACGCCGAAGTCCTGAAGGAATATATCGAAGTAATCTCCAGAGCTGTAGGGATGTTCGACGCCTGTCATATCCACGGTGACATCCACAAAAAGGCCGCCGTCTCTTTCGCTGTTCATCGTGAACGGCATGCCAAGTCCAGAAATCGCCCTGAACTGGTCGGATGAGTAAGAACCGGTGCCGCCCTTGATGTATATCTGTGAGGGCTTTATCGATGTTTCCCAGAAGTAGGTCTTTGGCTGGCGCACCAGGATGCCGGACATGGTGGTATTGGTAAAACTTTCCACCTCATGCATAGGCGCGTTCGCAGCCATGTGGTAGGCTGTATAGTTTTCGTTATTAAGAACTACGCCCTTCTTCTCATATGTGGTGCCCAGAGCCGGCTTGATGTCCCGTTTCTCGGTGGCTCCGCAGTTGGTGCAGGTATAGAGGGTGTAGCCTTCGTCGTAGGTCCTGGGCGGAACTACTGTTCCTTCATCCCAGGTATGTACGGGAGTGCTTACGATCTCCGTCTTTCTCTGGTGGCAGTAGAAGCACTCGTAGATGGCATAGCTCATGTTAGTGGTGCTGGTATTGCAGTTCGGAGCCCCCTTACTGGACCACTTCTTGAACTCAAAGCTGTGGCCGTGGGCTTTCTCCACCACCTGCTCGGTGGCGCCGCAGGCATCGCACTTCATGATGATTGCACCATCTGAAGTACAGGTGGTTTCGGCAACTATGGCGTAAGGCCTCCAGCTGTGCTCGCCGGTGCAGAGAGGCAGCTTGTCTATCCTTTCCTCCAGACCGCAGCGGGAACATCTGAAAAGGGTGTAGCCCTGGGTGGTGGCTGTGGATTCGACATCCTCAACAATTTGCATGTCGTGGCCGAGAGCCGGAACATCGTGGATGGGGCTCTGAGGATCCACATAGCCGCAGCGGGTGCATCTTTCCAGAGCTCTTCCGCCTTCAGTACAGGTGGGAGCCTCTCCTGTGACATATTGGATCGGGGCCATGCTGTGTCCAAGAGCCGGTATCTCCAGTGTGCTCTCATCACCGCAGCTGCGGCATCTGTACAGAGCGGACCCTGTGGTGGTGCAGGTGGCAGCTACCGTATCGGCCACGTGCCAGTAGTCGTGGGAAAGCTGGGGAGTAGTGACCGTTTTTGTGTCGCCGCAGGCAGTGCACTTCAGGGTCTCTGAACCTGGATGGGTACAGGTGGCCTCCTGATAAGCAGCCGTCTCGTCACGATGGTAATCGTGCCCTGATGCGGGATAAGTCACAGTCTCCTCCTTACCGCATTTGGTGCACTTGAAAACATAGGTGCCGTCCTGGGTACAGGTGATGGGCTGCGTTATGCTGTAGACCTGCATCTCGTGCTCGCAGGTGCTCTGATCAGGCGTTCCGCCCTCTCCGTCGGCAAATGCCGCCACCGGGAAGACCCCGATGATCAGTATCATACTCAGCAGCAGCGAGAATAATCGTCCCGCGTATCTGCTTCGTCCATGCCTTAGCATTTTTCTGTCTCCTTTCAAAGTGTTATTTGTCTGTTAATGTATGTTTTATATGCTGTTGGAAAAATATATATTTATGTGATAAATGCTGTATCAAGATATAACATCTATCATTATTGACTAAAAAAATATGATTATCCATCGGGAGGATGCTCGACCACGAATTCTCTTAAGATCATTCGCTTCAGAAGCTCAAATTCCTCCGTCCGGTCAGCCTCGTTCTGGGCTGAATAGATCAGGCCCTGGGCATATCTTACAGCCACCGCCATCATTATATGGGCGGTCGCTGCGAAGAGCCTTTCCTCTGGGATGTCGGTCCTTATGGTGCCGTCCCTTTTGCCCTGCTCGTAGAGACCGTGGAAGGGAACTCCCATGTTGCCGATGGCTGCCATGTAGGGTTCCAGCTGATCCTTTGTCGCTCCTTCGTTTTTAACGTAGTTGTTGAAGTTCTGGTTGAAGCGGAGCAGGTCCTTGTGCTCCTTGTACATATTGATGTAGAAGCTGAGATAAAAGTCCAGACGCTGGGCTGCGGTGAGGGTCTCGGGGCGCTTTGCGGCACGCCGCTGATTAGCCTCCATGAAGTACTGCTCCCACTGCCTGATGCCTATGGCCAGCACCAGATCCAGCTTGGTCTTATAGTAGCGGTAAAGGGTGGCTATGCCTATGCCGCAAGCCTTGGCCACCTCCTGCATGGAAACGGACTCTATGCCCTTTTCGGAGAACAGTCTGAAGCCCTCCGAGAGCATGAGCTCCCGCCTTGCCGCCATTTCGATTTCGTCTTTTTCCAGGTTGCGCATTGTAAGAGATTGTCAATCGTGATAAAGGTACTATAGTGATATTAACTTTATCACTATAGCTATAGCACTGTCAATCGACATAGAAAAATTGCAGTATAGCAAATAATAAATAACAGCCTGCGGATTATCACAGGCTGTTATATTAGTGCCAAATATTATATTACACCCGCTTTTCCGGGTATTTTTTGAAGTAGTCCTCGAGGGCTGCCTGTATGGCCTCCTCGGCCAACACGGAGCAGTGCATCTTGTAGTCGGGAAGGCCGTCAAGAGCCTCAGCCACCGCCTTGTTGGTCAGCTCCATCACCTCCTTGAGAGGCTTGCCCTTTATGAGCTCCGTCGCCATGGAGCTGGAGGCCACGGCGCTGGCGCAGCCGAAGGTCTCGAACTTGATGTCCGTGACCACATCGTCATCTATCTTCAGGTACATCTTCATGATGTCCCCGCACTGGACATTGCCTACCTCGCCTACCGCATCCGCGTCCTCTATGACTCCCACATTTCTGGGATTTCTGAAATGATCCATAACCTTTGCGCTGTATAAAGCCATTTTTTATGCCTCCTTAAAGAATGAATTCTCTCTTGCCGCTGACCAGATCTCTCCATACGGGGGAGAAGCTTCTGAGGTACTCCACCACCTCCGCCACGGAGCTGATCATGTAGTCCACCTGCTCCTCTGTTATGTCCTCGCCCAGGGTCAGCCTCAAGGACCCGTGGGCCACGTCGTGGACCCTGCCTATGGCAAGGAGCACGTGGCTGGGATCCAGGGACCCGGAGGTGCAGGCGCTGCCGGATGAAGCGCTTATGCCCCTGTCGTCCAGAAGCAGCAGCAGGGATTCGCCCTCTATGCCCTCAAAGCAGAAGTTCACGTTGCCGGGGAGCCGCTGATACCGGTCTCC
>JAEEPD010000159.1 GCA_016284575.1 Bacillota bacterium
GAGATGGATTTCCGGCTGGTGCTGTCCCTGGAGATACTTGCAGTAATTTTATTCGCTATTATTTTTTACCTTTTATACAACACACTCCATAAAGGCGGGGAAAAGGCTGTCGAGACCCTCAACTCCAATCTTTCGAAGATTCCGGTCGGGGAGCTCATCGGCAGCGGTATAGGCCTTATTTTAGGCCTGTTTCTGGCGTTTCTGATCGCGCAGCTCATAAGCGGGATACAGATCCTTAAGAATCTGTATATCGATGTCGTAATTTCCGTACTGCTGTATTTCCTTCTGGGCTTTATAGGGCTCAGCATCGGCAGAAGGTTTTCCACTGAGGCACTGCGCAATCTCTTCTCAAATCCGGCCATTTCCCTGCGTTCTTCTGCAAAGCAGAGAGGCAAGCAGCAAAGCGCATCACCCAAGATTTTCGACACGAGCGTCATAATTGACGGTCGGATTTGTGATGTTTTAAGTACAGGTTTTCTTGAGGGAGATATAGTCATCCCCGAGTTCGTGCTGGTGGAGCTACGGCATATCGCGGATTCCGCGGATTCGCTCAAGCGCCAGAGGGGCAGAAGGGGACTCGATATCCTCAACAAGATACAGACCGAATATGGGGTGGCCATCTACGAGACCGACGGCGATAAGGCTCTGGATGAGATCCCCGAGGTGGACGTCAAGCTCATAAAGCTCGCGCAGATGCTTAAGGGCAAGGTGGTCACCAACGACTATAATCTGAATAAGGTGGCCAGCATACAGGGCGTAGAGGTCCTGAACATAAACGAGCTGGCCAATACGCTCAAGCCCGTGGTGCTTCCGGGAGAGACCATGCAGGTCTATGTTATAAAGGAAGGCAAGGAAAACAGCCAGGGCGTGGGCTATCTTGAGGACGGCACCATGATAGTGGTGGAGGACGGCAGGAAGCTGATAGGGCAGAACGTGACTGCAACGGTCACCAGCGTGCTCCAGACTTCGGCAGGAAGGATGATCTTCGTGAAGGTGCAGAAATGATGGATTTTGCCGTTATAATCGCAGCCGCCGGCGCATCCAGGCGCATGGGCGGAACCACTCCGAAGCAGTATCTGCCGGTGGAAGGCATGCCCATGTTCGTGAAGTCCGTGAGGCTTTTTCTTGGCAGCGGCGGCGCAAAGCAGATAATCGTAAGCTGTCCCCCCGGGGACGAGGCTTATGTATGGAAGCTGCTGGCTAAGGAAGGTCTGAGGCGGGATGACAGGGCGGATGCTCCCCACTGGATAGATGTGGTCCCGGGCGGACCGGAGCGCCAGGATACTGTAAGGCTTGCTCTTGAAGCAGTGGACCCCAGGCTTAAGTACGTGCTGATCCACGATGCCGCAAGGCCCTACTGTCCCTTCAGTGTCATAAGGGATGTGACGGATGCTTTGGAAAACGGCGCAAAGGCTGTGGTACCGGGTGTCACCCCCAAGAACACCATAAGAACGGCGAAAAAAACTCTGGAGCGGGATACCCTCTTCGAGGTCCAGACCCCCCAGGGCTTTGAGATCGAGGTGCTCAGGGCGGCTCTGGCAAAGGCTCAGGCAGATGGGTACATGGGCACAGATGAGGCTTCTGTCACCGAAAGGGCAGGCATCAGAACGGAAGTGGTCCGCGGGGATTACGCAAACATAAAGATAACGACCCAGGAGGATCTTCCTAAGGAGCGCAGGAGCGTGAGGATAGGTACAGGATACGATGTACACCGGCTGGTGGAGGGAAGGCCTCTGATGCTGGGCTGCGTAAATGTGCCCTTCGAAAAGGGCCTTCTTGGCCACAGCGACGCGGATGTGCTGGCCCATGCCATTGCGGATGCTCTGCTGGGAGCCGCTGCTCTGGGCGACATTGGAAAGATCTACCCGGACACTGCGGCAGAGACCGAGGGAATGTCCGGAAAAGCCATTCTTTCCGGCGTTGCCGGGCTGCTTAAGGATGCGGGCTTTACTATAGTAAATGTAGATGCTACACTGGTGGCTGAAAAGCCCAAGGTGGCGCCATATATCATGGAGATGAGGGCGGCCTGCGCCGATGCCTTAGGCATCTCCGAATCCAGGGTCAGCATCAAGGCTACCACCGAGGAGAAGCTGGGCTTTACCGGAGACGGCAGCGCCATGGCAGCTCAGGCAGCAGCACTGATCGAGTAAAATATGGTAAGGGCATAGCACCCCTGCATAAATAGAATCAAATCGTTTATCGTCAATAAACGATAAAACATTAAAATACAAGGAGATACATACAATGCGTGCATCCAGAATGTTTTTAAGCACAAAAAGGGAGGCTCCCTCTGAAGCCGAGATCGCCAGCCATATCCTGCTCCTCAGAGCAGATATGATACGCAAGGAGGTCTCCGGCGTATATAACTTCATGCCCCTTGGTATGCGCACTCTGATGAAGATCGAGACCATCATCCGCGAGGAGATGGACAGAGCCGGCGCTCAGGAGATACTCACCTCCGCCATACAGGATGCAGACCTCTGGAAGGAGTCAGGCCGCTGGTACGCCTATGGTCCCGAGCTCTGGAGAGTCAAGGACAGAAACGAAAGGGATTTCTGCCTGGGCCCCACCGCAGAGGAGGTCTTCACCGACATAGTCCGCAGCAGCATCAGCTCCCACAAGCAGCTGCCCTTCAACATCTATCAGATCCAGACCAAGTACAGGGATGAAGCCCGTCCCCGCTTCGGTCTCATAAGAAGCCGCGAGTTCATAATGAAGGACGGCTACAGCTTCGACAAGGACGAGGAAGGCCTG
>JAEEPD010000160.1 GCA_016284575.1 Bacillota bacterium
CCCAGCTGACCATGCTGGAAATCAGCGGAAAAATCGAGCGCAGAGCAGGACGGGCCTACGCCCTGTCGCGCTGATATAATCAATGTCAGAAACCGTTTTATCATATGTTATTGGAGGAAAGCACCGTGGCAACTGCATCAAAGCTCATTATCGTGGAATCCCCCGCCAAGGCCCGCACCATCGCCAAATTCCTGGGAAGAGGCTACAAGGTGGAAGCCTCTCAGGGCCATGTGCGCGATCTGCCCAAATCCCAATTGGGGGTGGATGTGGATCAGGACTTCGCCATGAAGTACATCACCATCCATGGCCGGGGCAAAATCCTGACCAAGATCCGCAAGGAAGCCAAGGCTGCCTCCCGCATCTATCTGGCAACGGACCCTGACCGGGAAGGCGAAGCCATTTCATGGCACATCTGCAGCATACTCGGCATAGACCCTGCCAAGGCAAACCGCATCGCTTTCCATGAGATAACAAAGCCTGCGGTGCTGGAGGCTGTAAAGAACCCCAGGCCGGTTGACATGGCGCTGGTGGATGCCCAGCAGGGCAGAAGAGTGCTGGACAGAGTGGTGGGCTATAAGCTGAGCCCTCTGCTCTGGGCTAAGGTCGCAAAAGGGCTTTCCGCAGGACGCGTGCAGTCTGCTGCGCTTAAGCTCATCTGCGACAGGGAAAGGGAGATAGCGGACTTCATTCCAAAAGAATACTGGTCCATACGCCCCGAGCTCTGCAAACAGGGGCTAAGCAGATCCAAGGAAGCGAAGGAAAGCTTCCAGGCAAGGCTGGAAACATATAAGGGGAAGAAGCTCACCGTCAACAACAAAGAAGAAAACGACAAGGTGGTCGCTGCCCTCAACGCGGGAAAGTATATTGTCACCGATATAGACAGGAAAAAGACGAAGAAAAATCCTTTTGCGCCCTATACCACTTCAGTGCTGCAGCAGGATGCTTCCATAAGGCTGAATTTCACGCCGAAGAAGACCATGATGATAGCCCAGGAGCTGTACGAAGGCGTAAGTGTCAAAGGGCATGGCACCATAGGTCTTGTCACTTATATACGTACCGACTCTGTCAGGGGTTCGGATATTGCAGACGCGGCGTGCAAGTCCTTCGTGGAGGAGCATTACGGCAAGAACTACGTGGGTAAGAACTTCTACAGCAACAAGCGCGGCAGCGCTCAGGATGCCCACGAAGCCATACGTCCCAGCTATGTGGAGCTGACTCCGGAGGAGATACAAGGCTCACTCAGCTCCGACCAGTTCAGACTCTACAGGCTCATCTGGTCCAGATTCGTGGCGAGCCGCATGAAATCCGCTGAATACGATTACGTAAGCGTGGATATCGACAACAGCGGTTACGGATTCAAGGCAAGCGGAAAAAGGCTAACCTTCGATGGTTTTCTGAAGGTCTATTCTGACAACGATGAAAAGGACAAGATGCTGCCGGAGCTGGAAAAGGGCGAGGAACTCAAGCTTCTGAAGCTGGAGGATGAACAGAAATTCACAGAGCCACCCTCAAGATATACCGAAGCCAGCCTGATAAAGGAGCTGGAGGACAAGGGCATAGGCCGTCCCAGCACCTATGCTCCGATCGTGTCCAATCTGGTGGATCGCCGCTACATCTTCAAGGAAAAGAAGAGTCTTGGAGCTACCGATCTGGGTATGAAAGTGACCGAAGAGATCATGGAGGTCTACTTTAAGGAACTCGTGGATGCGGGCTTCACTGCCGGTATGGAGGAAAAGCTGGATGGTGTAGAAGAAGGCACCGAAAGCTGGCAGAATGTGGTATCCGATTATTACAACGGTTACATAGAAAAGCAGCTGAACGCAGCTGAGGCTGAACTCAAAAAGATAGAGCTCAAGCCTGAGCTCACTGATGAGCTTTGCCCCGAGTGCGGAAAACCGCTTGCCATAAAGCATGGCAAGTTCGGTGATTTCCTGGCCTGCACCGGTTTCCCGGCCTGCAGATACACCAGATCCATAATCACCGGAACCGGTGTGAGCTGTCCCAAATGCGGCGGAGAGATAGTCATCAAGAGGAGCCGCAAGGGCAAGACCTTCTA
>JAEEPD010000161.1 GCA_016284575.1 Bacillota bacterium
GGAGGGGCCCAGGATGAGCAGCTTGTCCGGCCTGCAGGAAGCCAGACCTTCAAGTATTGCGTCCCGGTCCTCGTCCTTAGTGAAGATCGCAGCCTTAACAGCCCCCAGCTTGGTGGGAGCCGTCTTGGCGGAGCGTCCCGCCACTATGTCGTTTCTGTATATGAGCAGACCATCATCTATCATCGCCTCTATACCGTACTTTGCGCACAGCTCCGGCGAATGATAGCTCTTTCCCGTACCGCTTTTTCCCGACAGTCCGTAGACCTCCATGCCCTTTGCCTCCTGTGTCGGCCGCATCAAGCCTCCTGTAATAATTGTACCAAGCCGGGGGAGCATTTCAAGTCCGAAATTGCTGTGGCAATATTGTGAAGATAAAGTAAAATCGCAGTTAGCCGTGGCTAATTTTTTGAAATATCCTTGCATTAAAAAAGTCTAATCTGCTATATTAGCTGTGGTATTGGTTAGGTCAAAACTAACATGCTTTGTAACTTTATATAAAGGAGAAAAAAGAATGGCATATGTAATTTCTGACGCTTGCATCAGCTGCGGCGCTTGCGCTGCTGAGTGCCCCGTTGGCGCTATTTCCGAAGGCGACGGCAAGTTCGAGATCAACGCTGATGTTTGCGTAAGCTGCGGCGCCTGCGCAGGCGTTTGCCCCGTAGGAGCACCCTCTGAGGAGTAATCTCTCACAAAGCAAAAGAAAACCGCTTCCAAAGCCGGAAGCGGTTTTTTCTTTTTGATTTTGTATGGCAACGTGTTTCGGCCTACCTGTCGCTGATGTCGAAGGTAAGTATCTCAAGGAATTCGGAGATGTGGACGTTCTCAACCTTTACACCTTCAGGAAGATCCAGATCGGTGACCGCGAAGTTCAGTATGCCTTTTACGCCGCCTTCTGCCAGCTTGTCCGCCACGGTCTGGGCAGATTCCACATTAACGCAAAGTGCCGCGATGTCCACCGAATTCTCTTTCAGGAAGCCTTCCAGCTCATCGCCGGAGCGTATCTTTATTCCGCCCACCTCGGTGCCTATAAGGGCGGGCTTTATGTCGAAGAGGCCTACAAGCTCGTAGCTCTTCTCGTAGCCTTCCACATAGTTTGCCATGGCCTGGCCCAGATGGCCCACGCCCACGATAATAATGCTGTGGGTCCTGTCCAGCCCGAGTATGGCCTCGATCTCCTTGCAAAGGGCTTCCACATTGTAGCCGTAGCCCTGCTGGCCGAAGCCGCCGAAGTGGTTAAGATCCTGCCTTATCTGGGAAGCCGTGTAGCCAAGATAATCGCTGAGGCTGCCTGAGGAGATCTTCTCCACACCCTTTTTCTTAAGATCCCCCAGTGCCCGCAGGTACCTTGGGAGTCTTCTTTTTACCGCCACCGGTATCTTCTTGCTGTCGTCACGCATAATGTCACCTCGCATGCATCAAGCGTCTTCACTCACATATCTGTTTAAATTTTAACATACTTAACGAACTTGTTACAAGAGATTTTTTATGATAACATAACGTAGTTTAAAGAGGTTTTTTCAATGAGCGTCATTTCTGCATCAAATATCTGTAAATATTACGGGATAGACGACATCCTGACCGAGGTCTCCTTCAATGTCAACGAGGGTGACCGTATCGGCATTGTGGGTGCCAACGGTGCAGGCAAGAGCACGCTCATAAAGATACTGGTGGGAGAGCTGGAGCCGGACGAGGGGCAGATCTATCTGGACCGCAGCAAGACCGTAGGCTACCTGCAGCAGCGGGACCACTTCCCTGACGGCGGCACGGTAATGGAGGAGATGAAGCAGGCCCTGACCCCTGCGGAGCAGCAGGCCTTCTTCGACCGCAACGGCTACAGCTTCGAAAGCGGCATCCGCGGGATGCTCACCAGCCTGGCCTTTTCCGAGGATTACTTCGACAAGCCCGTGGGGCTGCTCTCCGGCGGCGAAAGGACCCGTCTGGCGCTGGCAGCCACTCTTCTGAAGCACCCGAACATACTGCTGCTGGATGAGCCCACCAATCACCTGGACATCGGCACCCTGAAATGGCTGGAGGATTACCTGAAGGGCTACCGGGGCACCATACTTGTCATCTCCCACGACCGCTATTTCCTGGACAAGATCGTCACTCGCATCTTCGAGATAGAGAACACCCGCCTCACCGCCTACGACGGCAACTACACGGTGTACAAGGAAAAGAAGCAGCAGCGCTACGACGAGGATCTGAAGCACTACGAGCAGCAGATGGAGGAGATAAAGCGTCAGGAGGAGCTGATAGCCCGCTGGAAGGGCCGGGGCACGGAGAAGCTGGTAAGAAGGGCCCAGTCCCGCGAGAAGCGGCTGGCCCATGTTGAGCGCCCTGTAAAGCCCACCATGCTGAGGGAGTCCCTTAAGATCAACTTCAGCGAGAAGCTTCAGAGCGGCAACGATGTGCTGTACATAGAGGACATGTCAATGAGCTTCACCGGGGACGGAGGCACCAGAAGGCTCTTCGAAAACGTAAAGATGGACATCAAGAAGGGAGACCGGATCTGCCTTGTGGGACCCAACGGAATAGGCAAGACCACCCTTCTTAAGATAATCCTTGGGCAGCTTCAGGCGGACAGCGGCTACATGACACTGGGACAGAACGTGGTCCCGGGCTACTACGATCAGGAGCAGAAGCTGCTGAATACGGAAAACACTGTACTGGAGGAGCTCCACAGCACCTACAGAAAGTACAATGTACAGGATCTTCGGAACATACTCGGAAGCTTCCTGTTCCACGGAGACGATGTCTTCAAAAAGGTGGGGGATCTGGCCGGCGGAGAAAAGGCAAGGCTGTCCCTTCTTAAGCTGATGATGAGCGGAGCCAATTTCCTGCTCTTTGACGAACCAACCAACCACCTTGACATTTCAGCCAAGGAAGTGTTCGAAGAAGCGCTGCTGGCCTTCCCCGGGACCATTCTGATAGTGTCCCACGACCGTTACCTGCTTCAGCGCATACCAACTGCCATCTACGAGCTGGGGCCCGAGGGCATAAGCGTATTCTTAGGCGGCTACGATTACTATTCGGAGAAGAGAGAGACCGTTGGAAGCGGCCGATCCTACCTGAAGAACATGGGGGTGGCCACAAGCTACATAAACAGCGAAAAGCAGGCTGCTGCCGCAAGCGAAGAGATAAAAAGGCAGCTCAGCAAGGAAGAGCGCATACGCGCCATGCAGGAGGAAAAGCAGCGCCAGACCGAGGCCCGCAGAAAAGAGCGGCAGCTTAAGGAAGCTGAGGCAAAGGTCCAGGAACTGGAGGCGCAGGCCGCGGCTCTCGAGGAAGAGCTGTGCAGGCCGGAGGTTTTCGCGGATGCAGCCAAAGCCAAGGAGCTGGCCGAAAGGCTTGGCAAAACCAAAGAAGAACTGGATAATGCCTACGAAAAATGGATGGAACTTCAGGAATAACTGCAGAATTATTTCGCTTAAAGCCTCTCTTATGGACATGTTCACAAAAACTCCTTGCACATATCACAAAGCTCAATTATAATCTCTCATAGTTATTTGTTTTGAATATTACCCGGAGGTAAAAATACATGGTATTAGAAAAGATTCAGGCAATCATTGCAGATCAGCTGGACGCAAGTGCTGACGAGATCACCGAAGACAAGAATCTGCTGAAGGATCTTGAAGCCGATTCTCTGGATGCAGTCGAGATCATCTTAGCAATCGAACAGGAGTTCGATATAGAGATTCCCGATGAAGTTGCTGAAGGTTTCACTACTGTAGCCAGCATCGTAGAATATGTTGAATCTCAGATCGCATAATAAAACTGACAATTAAATATAAGGATCCCGGAGGCATATACTCCGGGATTTTTCATGCATTATTTACGAGGCTCTGCCCGAAAAGTGTTCATCTGAAGGCATATCCGTTACACACAAAGGTCTGAACACCAGCAGAAAATCCTCCGGTTTCACCCAGAAGACCCCGCATTCGGAGAAATCAGGCCTTAGCGACGGATGATCCATCACAGAAAAGCCCACTTCCCCGTCTTTGAAGAAACGCACATAGGCAAACACATCTTCTTCAAGCTCAATAGTATTGATATAAAT
>JAEEPD010000162.1 GCA_016284575.1 Bacillota bacterium
GAGGACCCCTTTATGACGGTCTGGGGACAGAAGCTCATTACCCCCAATGACGAGCTGACTGACGGCCGTACTGCCTGGGAGGCCATAGATGAACTGGCGTTAGAAGGTAAAGCCAGCTACGAATACGATTCCGGACGCAATAACGTCTCCTATCAGACACTCTATAACCCCAACTTCGTGCCCATGTACATCTGTGCAGTGCTTCCGCTGCTGGGAATGTTCTTCATCTACTTCTGGAAGAAGACGGAGACGGAGGGCAGTGTACTGCGACTAATTGGGCTGTTTGCGACTGGTGTACTTTATGCTCTTGAACTGTTCAGCCTCTATCGGGCTAATTCCGCCAACGGATTTGTGGGCCTTATTGCCACCTTTGTCCTTTCGGTACTCTTCTTTAATAAAAAGCTTATAAAGATGGCCGAGCCTGTGGTTGCCATTGTCCTTATATTTGGCATAATAACCGCAGCTACCCCCCAAAGCTGGGTGCCCCAGTGGCGTCAGGTTGAAAATGACCTTAAGCTGATATGGTCTGTGGTTCATGGGGATAGCTCTGTCCGCCGCGACTATATCGTTGCCGGCTCTGAGGAGATCAGAGCTGACGGTGAACAGACTTTCGACAAAAAGCCAGCCAGCGTCAAACCCTTCATCAACTATATCGAGACCGGCACAGATGAAGTCACAATGTGCATCAACGGTAACCCCTTTACCGTAAAGGTTTTCGATGATGGCAATATTGCCTTTTATGACGACAGCGATTCCTTTGTGGAGCCCCGAATCTATGATGCGGAGGACATGATATTTGAGTTTGTGGATGCCAGATTCCACGACTATGTGAGCTTTACGTATTTCCTGACAGAGGATAACAGAAGCATAGTTGTACGGCTCACTACACCCGGAAAGGACTGGGATTTCCGCTTCGACATGCACGATAGGGGCGTATATTTTCAGACTCTTTCCGGCAAGGAGACCCCCATGGTGAAAGTCCCCCATAAGGGCTTCAGTGGCTTGTACCGCTTCGGCTCCAACAGAGGCTACATCTGGGCTACAACCATTCCCATGCTCAAAGATTACATATGGAAAGGCGCCGGACCTGACTGCTACTGCATGGTATTCCCACAGAATGACTATGCCACAAGGTACAGCCATAGCATTAATCCATTCTTCCTGATTGTTGATAAGCCCCATGACCTTTTCCTGCAGATGTGGGTGAATACGGGCTTCTTCAGCATGGTGGTCTGGCTGCTTATGGTTGCGGTCTATTATGTGAGGGTCCTGAAGAAGGGCTTCCGCTTTGACTGCTTCGAGGGCTTTGTTCAGGCGGGCTGCTTCCTTGGGATCAGCGGCTTCCTGGGCTGTGCCCTCTTCAATGATGGCTCACCCTCAACCATGCCGCTGTTCTACACAGTACTTGGAATAGGCTTTGCCCTGACTTACTTTACTGAGTTTACTATGATAAAAGAAAAGGCGGAAAAGCCTGCAAAGAAGGCCGCCACCGCTGCCGCAACTGCTGGTGCAGGAACATCTACAGAGACTGCTGCTCCGGCTGATGCAGTGTTGAAGGCCGATGTGGCTCCAGCTTTATCAGCGGCTGCTGCGCTAAAGGCTGCTGCAGCTGAGGCCGCAGATGCTCTGCAGGTGGCTCCTTCCACACTGGCAGAGGCTGCAGAACCTGCTTCAAATACCAATGAAACGGAGGCTGTAAATGGCTAAAAACAGCAAACCACAGGCAACTGAACTGGAACAGTACAACAGCAGCCGCATGCACCTGCTGCTGAATCTGCTCCCAATAGCGCTGTTCAGTGCTGTAAGCATACTCATAGTCCGCGCCCACTACTATACCGGCCCCTACGGCCAGTTCTTCTGGACCGAAAAGACCGACTCCACAGTGCTGACGGACTTTTTCAGCTACAACAAAATGATGTGCATCGCCATAGCGGCAATTCTTGCTGTACTGGTTATCCTGTTTCGCATTGCCCTTGGCATGAGGCGCCCCAAAATGCACAGGGTGTATCTCTTTATGGGAGCATATCTGCTTTTAGTACTGCTCTCCTGCCTTTTCTCCGACTACAGGTACTTCGCCTGGTGGGGCTTTAAGGAGCGTTTCGAAGGGACTGTAGCCCTTATGTCCTACATGGTGGTACTGTTCTACATAATCGAAAGTGTGGACAGCGAAAAGGCCGTAAAGAGCGTGCTCTGGGCGCTTGCCGCCTCCATGGCTGTGCTTGGCATCCTGGGACTTTTCCAGGGCATAGGCCTTGATTTCTTCCGCACCACCGCAGGCCAGAAGATGATATCTCCCAACGCCAACCTTGTTAGCGGCGGCACCGTCTGGGATGCCATCGAGCAGGCTGCTGAAAAGGGTGAACTCTACTACCAGTTCACCTTCGCCCTGGGTGATGTTTATCAGACCGTATTCAACATCAACTACGTGCCCTTCTATCTGCAGAACGTGCTGCCTATTTTCGCTGTGGGCTTTATTTGGTTCTGGACCGACAGCGGCTACAAGGGCGCGAAGAAGATCCTCATGCCCCTGCTGGCCATAGTTCTCTACGCCCTCAGCCTTTTCAGCCTCTTCAAGGCCAGATCCGCCAGCGGCTACTTCGGACTGGCTCTGATGCTTTTCCTTGCTGTGGTCATCTTCAGAAAGCAGCTGAAGAAATCCATCAAACCGCTCATTATACTGATTCTTGTTACGGCCCTCGTTATGGGTATCTGCTCCGACAGCTGGTGGCCTGAGATCAGATCCAAGATATTTGAGCGTCAGCCTGCCACCCCCGTGGAGCCCGGCGCAGAACCGGATCCTCTGGACATCCTGACCGTGGATGAGGTCCTCACCGGTGATAACTGGTTCAAGATGACCATTTCCGGTCAGACCCTGTTTGGACGGCTGGAAAACGGTGATTTCAAGTTCGAGGACGAGAATGGAAACGGACTCGCTCTGGTGCCGGACAATGCCGCAGGAGAAGGACACTACAACTTTGAGGAGCCCCGTTATGCAAAGTATACCGAGGTGTATTTTGCAGTGCAGGACGAAAGCTTTTACGCTGTGGTTCGCACCAACGATCACGCAAGCCAGACCGTAAGGGAGGATGGCACTGTGCCCGAGGACAAGTTCACCATGTGGTCCTTCCGCTTCGCGGATGACAAGGTCTATTTCCAGACCCCCGTGGGCAAGGAAACACCCATCGGAAAGGTTGACACCTTCGGCTTTGAAGGCCGCTATCGTCTGGGTTCCGGCCGAGGCTATATCTGGTCCAGGAGTCTCCCCATGCTGAAGCAGAACCTGCTTCTTGGCAATGGCCCTGACACCTACTGCATCTACTTCCCGCAGCACGATTATGCGGGCAAATATACCTGGCAGACCTTCCTGACCGTAACAGACAAGCCCCATTGCATGTACCTTGACATCGCTCTGGGCAGCGGCGTACCTTCCCTGATCTGCTGGTTTGGCATCATCGCAAGCTTTATAGTGCTTTCATTAAGAGGCTGCCTGAAGCTTCGCGGAAAGAACAGCTTCCTGGAGTATCTGGGCTCTGCCTGCTTCATTGCAGTGCTCTGCTTTATGATAGTAGGCCTCTTCAACGACAGCTCCGTATCTACCATGCCCCTGTTCTACACCGTGCTGGGCCTTGGCTTTGCCTGCAACTTCCTGCTGGGCGCCTCCGAGGAGCGCTTCCGTTTCTCCGAGCTTAAACTGAAGAAGCCCGCAAAGGCTGCAAGAAAAGCGTAAAACATTCTGTCAAAGTCGGAAAAAAGCAGGATCCCGGCATCTTGAAGGCTTCAAAGGCAGTCAAATGAGCCGTAGAACTCAGCTCAGGAGACATTCACAAAAAGCGGGTCCAAAGACCCACTCAAATCCTTGATCCATTGAAAAAACACACCCTTACAACTGCACAGGTAGCCCTGCTGATGGCGGCCCTGACGGCTTTTTCCAAGCTGCTGGGCTTCGTCAGGGAGATAGCCATGGCCAACTTTTTCGGCGCAGGGCAGATCACTGATGCCTATGTAACGGGTCAGTCCATACCAAACAACCTGCTGACGGCTCTCATAAGCGCCGCAGCTACCTCCTTCCTTCCAATCTTCACAAAAAAGCGGGAGCAGGAGGGGGAAAAGGAAGCAAATCTCTTCACATCCCAGCTGGTGAACTCCCTTTTCATCGTCATATCCGTCGTAATAGTCCTCGGCCTTATCTTTTCCAGGTCGTTGGTACGCTTTTTCGCCCCCGGCTACGACGATCAGACCGCAGCCATCACCATTTTCTTCCTGAGATTTGCCTTCTTCACCCTGTTTTTTACCGTGATCAATTACATTTTCGGGGCATTTCTCCACTATAAGAACATTTTTCTGCCCCAGGTGGTCTACGGCTTCCTTCAGAACGCCATCCTTATAGTTTTCGTGGTCCTGGCAGCAAAGATCGACTACCGCATGCTCATCCTCGGCCCCCTGGTGGGCGGACTTGCCATGAGCATCCCCCACATCACCAGAAGCGTTAAGGAGGGCTTCGTCTACACGCCCAGCCTCCGCACGGGCGGCGCGGTCAAGGAGGTAATTGCCCTTGCCCTGCCCATTTTTCTTGGCGGCTATGTGACCCAGATAAACGTGATGGTGGACCGCATTCTGGCCTCCAATCTGGAGAGCGGCAGCGTTTCGGCCCTCAATTATGCCACCCAGATAATCAACGCCATCTCGGCCCTGACCATAAGCATTTTCATAACCCTGCTCTATCCGAGGCTCAACAAGGCCTATGTTCAGGAGGATTACGCTCACATGAGCGAGCTTTCCGAGGGCGGGATACGCATCATTTCCCTTCTGGCTATGCCCTTCAGCCTTGGGATGATCTTCTACGCGCGTCCGGTTATAGGCTTTGTCTTCGAAAGAGGCGCCTTTGACTCGAATGCTGCCCTTCTGACCTCAGATTCCCTGCGCTTTTATGCCGTGGGACTGGCCTTTGTTTCAGTAAACACCCTCATAACCAGGATCTACTATTCCATGCACGATACCAAGACCGCTGTCAAGTGCTCGGCGCTTAGTGTGGGCTTTAATATAGTGCTGAACTTCCTGCTGGTGGGGCCCATGAAGCACTCAGGCCTTGCCTTTGCCACAAGCATAGCCCAGATCATCCACAGCGGCCTTCTGATATTCACCTTCACCAGGCGCTATCCCAGGATAAAGCTCATCAGCTCCTGGGGCAAGCTGCTTCAGCTGGCGGTCTTCGCGCTGGCAGCCGTGGGCAGCTCCTATATCCTCTATCTCTTTATGGCAGCGCGCTTCGGCAGCCTGGTATCCCTGCTTTCGGCAGTACTTTTCGCCGTGGCGGCCTATATGGGGCTTCTTCTGGGCTTCAAGGTCCCGGAGCTGAGGCTTTTGAAGGATCTGGTCAGGCGCTGAGGCTGAGTTCACTTTCCCGGGGTGCACACGAAAAATTCACACAATCTTAAAAACTGTAATCTGAATTTTACAGACAAATGGCTTAAAATATGCTAACATATTAAATCCAATAAATAAGGGGTATTGGAAACAGGGGAAATTCTATATGTCTGGCACAAGCAAAACTTCCAAAATTAAAAAATTCGGGACCGGTCTGGATATCAGAGCGCTGATCTGCTTCCTGGCTGTTTTTGCCATTGCAACAACGGGCCTCACCCGCTACCGCATAGATCATCACGCAGAGAAGAGCCTTTCGGAAGGCGTGATCATATCATCCAATCCAAAAAATGACACCGAGGACGAAACTCCCGATGAACGCCTGTCCGTGGACATGGTGCCCATAGTTGTGGATGAGGACAGTCCCTTCTATGACGCCTTTCTGGCGCAGGACAGGGTGAATGTTCTGGTTCTTGGCCTCAACGAGGGCCTTACGGATACCATAATGCTGGGTTCCTACGACATGGAGAATCAGACCGTTGATATCGTCACCATCCCAAGAGACACCTACTACGCCCGCAAGGGTATAAAGGCGGCCTCCCTATTCAAGATCAATTCCATTTATTACTCCACCGGCAACAGCGTGGCCAGGGTGGCGGAGGCTGTCTCCGACATTCTTTACGGCATGCCCATACATTACTATGCCCTGGTGGACTTCGAGGACGTCCGCAAGGTGATGGAGGTGATCGGCGGCGTGGAGGTTGAGATACCCTTCCACATGAAGTATATCGATACCACGCCCGGTCATGAGCTCAAGATCGACATCCCCGCAGGGCTTCAGACAATAGACGCCAACAATGTCGTCGAATTCCTGCGCTTCAGAAAGTCCAATTACAGCGGTTACAAGAGCTATTCCGAGGGCGATGTTCAGCGCTCTGCGGTACAGAGGGAATTCATAGTCAGGGTCATGGAGAAATGCCTTAAGGCCGGAAACATTCCCAAGGTCGCCAAGGTTGTTCTGGACAATGTGGAATCCGACCTAAGCTGGGGCATTGCCGCAAAGGTCGCAACCAAGGCCGGCGGCATAAGCTCGGACAATATCGCAACCTTCATCATTCCCGGCGAGGGCCGCACCCGTACGGATCTTGACAGCCTCTCTTTCTATATGAGGGATGAAAAGGGCATAGAAAACCTGGTCAAGGAAATCTACAGGATAAAGGATCCCGAAGAGGAAAACAGCAGTCCCGCTGCCATAAATCAGTAAATAACTCCCGGACCTCCGGGAGCTTTTGGCATATAGTTTTAAGTCTTTTATATTGTTATGGTCAGAAAATTCTCAGAGTCATCTACTTTTAAAGCGTTTTTTATGCTGCTGATTTTGATCGCGGCGATCGTTCTGTTGCCCAGGACAGCTTCTGCTGAAAGCTTCTTCAGCGATGTGGCGGAGGAGTACTGGGGCCTGGAAAATATAGAAAAGGCAAAAGACGCAGGCATAATCGAGGGCTATGAACAGCCTGACGGCAGCTGGCTCTT
>JAEEPD010000163.1 GCA_016284575.1 Bacillota bacterium
TTCATGTCCTCGGAGTTTTCGTCGCCTATTGTTATTATCAGACCGTTGTCCCTGTTCACCAGAACGTCCGTCAGCTGGTCCTTGTTCTCCACCAGACTGAAGAAATCCCTGGCCTTTGAGATGTCGCTGTACTCCGGCAGGCTGAACACGTTGGAATAGCCCTCCATATACAGGTTTACATCCAGCATCTTCTGCAGGGTCTGCATAAAGCTGGGGAGCACATTGTCCGAAAGCCTTGCAAGGCTGCCCAGATCGTTTCTCAGGGTGTCGATGATGTCCATGGTCAGGATGTCGTTCACCGTGCGGCCCCTCAGGTTATTGGTCAGGACCTTGGCCATAAGCTGCAGATTGTCCTCTGTGTAGGGACAGCTGAGCTTGACGGCGGTATTGGTGATCTTTCCGTCCTCTGTGACGATCATCAGGACCACTGTCCTCTCGTCCACCGGCAGCACATTCACGTACTTCAGGGCGCTTCCGCCGCCGCTGGGTGTAATGGCAAAGGAGAGCAGGTTGGTGATCTCCGACAGCACACCGGCTGTCCTCTGCATCAGGGTGTCCAGCTCATCCGTATATTTGTCCAGGCGGCTTGAGATCTGATCCTTATATGCCTGAGGAAGATCCTTGGTCTGCATCAGCTGGTCCACATAGAGCCTGTAGGCCTTGGCTGATGGTATCCTTCCCGCGGAGGTATGGGGGTGAGTAAGATAGCCCATCTCCTCCAGATCGCTCATCTCGTTTCTGATGGTAGCCGGGCTGAGTCCCATATCGTATTTTTTTGACAGGGTCCTGCTTCCCACAGGCTCTGCGGAGGAAATGAAGTCCGCTACTACGGCCTGCAGTATCTGCAGTTTTCTTTCATTCAGCTCCATGCTTTCAGCCCCCTTTCCTTCGAGTTTCCTGCTTGTTAGCACTCTTTTGCATCGAGTGCTAACAGCTACATATAATATAAGAGCGAAGCCTCCGAATGTCAAGAGAGATTTGTGTGGATTATGTGAAAAAAACATGGGCTTTTGCACAAGCAGTTTACTTCATCACGCTATATTGTTAAACTAACATTCATATCGACAAAGCCGCCCATCCGGGAGCAGTCCGCAGGTGGTATTTACAATACAGCTTTTACTGCTCAGCGATACTCAGGCTATCATTTTATTAAACAGTTCAGCATTCAAAATATAATCTCTAGAGTAATCTGGAGGATACGGCGATGCAGATCGGAGAAAGACTGGCAGATATAAGAAAGGACAATAAGGATACGCAGAAAAGCCTTGCTGCAAAGCTTGGCGTAAGCGTTGAGACCATCAGGTCCTGGGAGCGGCAGACTAGCCGCATGCCCATAGACAAGCTGCAGGAATTCTGCAGGATGTACGGGGTCACTTCGGATTTTATACTTGGGCTCAGCAACGACGATCCTCTTATAAACTACAACGCAAGACTCTCCCCTGCTGAGGAGGAGGACAGTTTCACCGTAAGGGAACTGATAGAGCTGCTGAAAGAAAAGAAAAAGAAGAAGAAGAAATAGATAATGGATACATGAAAAACAGCGGGCTTTGAGGCCTGCTGCTTTTTCATGTTTTGACTGAACCTGCAGGATGAGCTCCTGCGCATGCAAGTATAACACAAAAATGCAGAAAAGTGGTATTCAAAATACCACTTTTCTTTAATATCCGTTATTAAAATGCGAGTCTCCTATGCTGCAGCCTTTTTAGCAAAGGGAGAGGGATCTCCGTCCTTTAAGCTGTTGATTATCTTCATCATGTGCAGAGCCAGAGGCAGGGCCAGCACCAGGAAGCCGAGGCCGTCGGAGAAGGCCTGAGCCAGAGCCACACCGTAAGCGCCCCAGTAGCCCAAGGCTTCGAAAACTCTCGGAAGTATCAGAACCATGGGGATAAGGAAGATCAGCTGGCGGGACATGGTCAGCAGCAGATTTCCTACGGGTCTTCCCAGAGACTGATACAGGTTGGCGGTTATCATTACCACCTCGTGGGGGATCAGCACCAGGCACAGAGCCCTGATCTTAAGCGAGCCGATTGCGAACATCATCTCGTTGCCCTCGGAATTGAAGAGAGCCAGCAGGTTTCTGGAGAAGATGAACATCAGTGCTCCCAGAAGGAGGCCGAAGAAGGCGCCGATCTTGATAGTGGTAAAGTAAGCCTCCTTGACCCTCTTGTACTTCTTTGCGCCCCAGCAGAAACCTGCCACAGGTCCGAAGCCCTGGGAGAAGCCCATGATGGCGGAGGCGATAAGTCTGTAGAGCTTGTTGGCTACAGCGATGCCGGAAAGAACTGCGGTGTCAAAGCTGCCGGCCACGCGGTTGGTGATTACACCGCCCACGCTCATGAGGCTCATGCGAAGGAAGGCGGGAACGCCCATGCGGGCTACCTCTGTGACGCCCTCTTTATCCGGCTTGAAGTTGCGCCAGCTTATATCCAGCATAGCATGCTTTTTGACGAAGGGATAGGCCAGAACGCAGGCGCTGACCACCTTTGAAAGGGCTGTGGCGCCGGCGGCTCCTGCCACCTCCCAGCCGAAAACATTGATGAACAGCGGATCCAGCACGATATTGAGAAGGCACCCTGACACCATGCCTATCATGGCAAAGGTGGTGCTGCCCTCGCTTCTTAAAAGCTGGTTCTGTATCAGCTCAGCCGTGGTAAAGGGCGCCGCCAGCAGTATCCAGAAGGAATAATCCATGGAATAGTGCTTTGCCGAAGGCGTGGCGCCAAGGAAATCAACTATAGAAGAACGGAACATCAGGCAGGTGAGCCCGAAGCACAGGGAAAAGGCTATGCCTATGAACAGGGTGCTGGTGCCTACCCTGCTGGCCTTTTCATCTTCTTTTGCTCCCATAAGTCTTGATATGTAGCTGGCCGCACCCATGGCAAAGCCCATGGATATGGCTCTCAGAAAGTGCATCAGCGAGTCGTTTACAGCAACCGCCGCCGTGGCGTTGACGCCCAGCTGGCTTACGAAAAACGCATCCGCAAGATTGTAGAAACTGTCGATGAGTGATGAAATGATCATGGGGATCGCCACCTTGGGTATTACCCTCATCATGGGATCCTCAAGCATCATCTGGCGCCGCTTCTCCCTCGCAAGCGCCTGCTTTTCTCTGTCTGCCATTACTAACTCCATTTCAGCTCTTAAGTCTATATTCAATATATTTTAGAATAATCGAAAAGTAGCGTCAAGGATAAAAAAATATATAACAATGAAGCAAATATTCGACGCTGAATATATCAGTACCCGCTTCTATTCCAAAGATAGTGGGATAAATCTGTACACAAGAACTGCGGCATGTGGTAAAATATGTTTCAGGAATTATTAACCGTTTCTCTTGTATCAGAAAAGGAAGGTCATTTCATGGCACTTGTCACAACAACAGAAATGTTCAGAAAGGCTTACAACGGAGGCTACGCCATCGGCGCCTTCAATGTAAACAATATGGAGATCGTTCAGGGCATCACCGAGGCCGCCAGCGAGCTTAAGAGCCCTGTTATCCTGCAGGTATCCAAGGGCGCAAGAGCCTACGCAAACCACCGCTACCTGATAAAGCTGGTGGAGGCTGCTGTGGAGGAAAACCCTGATATTCCCATCGCTCTGCACCTGGACCACGGCGACAGCTTCGAGCTCTGCAAGGACTGCGTGGACGGCGGCTTCACCTCCGTTATGATCGACGCCTCATCCAAGAGCTTCGAGGAGAACATCGCCATCACAAAGAAGGTCGTTGAATACGCCCACGACCACGGTGTGGTGGTGGAGGCTGAGCTGGGCACCCTGGAAGGCGTAGAGGACGAGGTAAAGGTGGAGGCTGGCATGGCTTCCTACACCCGTCCTGAGGAGGTAGAGGAATTCGTATCCCGCACCGGGTGCGACTCCCTGGCCATCGCCATCGGTACCTCACACGGAGCCTACAAATTCAGACCCGAGCAGTGCACCGTAAACGAAGACGGCATCCTGGTACCCCCTCCCCTGCGCTTCGATGTTCTTGAGGAGATCGTAAAGAGGATCCCGGGCTTCCCCATCGTGCTCCACGGCTCCTCCTCAGTCCCCCAGGAATTCGTAAAGATGGTAAACACCTACGGCGGCAATATGCCCAACGCCATCGGTATTCCCGAGGAACAGCTGAGAAAGGCTGCCAAGCTGGCTGTCTGCAAGATCAACATCGACTCCGACATCCGCCTTGCCATGACAGGCAACATCCGCAAGTACATGGCTGAGCACCCCGACCACTTCGATCCGCGCCAGTACCTGAAGCCCGCTCGTCAGGCTGTTAAGGACATGGTGGCAAGAAAGATCGTCAACGTTCTCGGCTCCGACGGAAAGGCCTAAGCCCCGGCTGACAAAAGCAAAACACAAAATGGCCCCTGCAGCTAAAACTGCAGGGGTCATTATTTTATATGCAGCAGGCGAGTCAGATCGCCTGAGCCTTCAGCCCCTCTGCTGTAAGCTCGTACACAGTATCCGGGACCTCCTCTATGAATTTGCGGTCGTGGGAGACGCTTATCATGGCGCCGCCAAAGCCTGACAATATCCTTCTTATGACAGGCCCAGACAGCGGTGAAAAATTGCGGGTCGGCTCATCCATCAGCAGCAGATCAGCTCCTGAGAGGGTCAGAGACAGCAGCATCAGCTTGGCCTTCTGGCCCCCGGAGAGCTCCCTTATCCTTCTTGTCATATCGTCTGGGGTAAAGCGAAGGGATGCCAGTCTGTTATAAATCATGACCCGCTCCTCCCTGCCGCCCTCCCTGGCAAGAAACTCCTCGGCAGTCATATCCGGATCCATCAGCTCCTCGTAGTTCTGAGGCATGTAGGCAAGCTTAAGCTCAGGCCTTTTTGAAAGCTCCTTGTATAAAAGCTTCATAAGCGTGGTCTTTCCGCTGCCGTTTCTTCCGGTGATACATATCTTTTCGCTCCCCCTAAGCCTTAGCCTTATGCCTTGCGAAAGCAGTCGTTTTCCTTGCCCTTCACCTATGCAGAGCTGAGGAACATCTATATCCACCAGGGTCTTGGCTGAGGGTATCACAGGCTCGTAATCGAATTTAAGATTGATCTCCCGTTCATACTGGGGCGCTTCCGTCATGGACTCTGCCTGCTTTTCCAACCTGCGTCCCTGGGACT
>JAEEPD010000164.1 GCA_016284575.1 Bacillota bacterium
ACGGAGGATGTAGGAAAGGTCGCTGAAGACGATGGCAGATAAATGCGCTTACGCAGTTCATCTGAAATTCTTCGGACTCCCGAAACTGTGGCCCTATGTCAGAAAATACAAGGGCGACATAATCAGGATGGCACTTTACAATCTGGCGGTCTGCGGCATCATGATCCTAAGGCCTCTTGTACAGCGCTACGCCCTGAACCATTTTGTGGGCGAGGGCACTCTGGATACTCTCCCGCAGTTCATAGTGCTTTTCGTAGCAGGCATAGCCCTGATGACCTTCTGCAACTACAAGACCATATCCCTGTCCCTTTCCAACGAGATGCGCATCCTCAGGGACCTGAGGGACAAGGCCTTTGAGCATCTTCAGACCCTGAGCTTCTCATACTTCAACCAGAACAGCGTGGGATACATCCACTCCAGGGTCATGAGCGACACCTCCCGCATAGGAGATCTTTTCGCCTGGCAGGTGAACGACACCGCTTACTTTACGGTGTACATCATCGGCGCTGTTGCGGTCATGCTTTCCATAAACCCCAGGCTCACCGCCATGATCATGATCATCATCCCCGCGGTGGGCATAATCTGGAGCTTCTTCCAGAAGAAGCTGATACGCTTAAACCGCGAGATCAGAGAGATCAACGCAGCCATAACAGGCAATTTCAACGAGGGCATAACAGGCGCCAAGACCATCAAATCCCTGGTTATCGAAGATATCATAGACAAGGACTTCGTGGACACCACCCAGCGCATGAGGGCGAAATCCGTGGAGACCGCAAAACACAGGGGCATCTTTGGAGCCTTCTCCACCTTTGCCACCTCCCTTGCCCTTGCCATCATACTCTGGAAGGGCGGCGTTATCGCAAAAAGCGAGGTCGGGACCTTCTCCATGTTCATGAGCTACGCCCAGGAGCTGATGGAGCCGGTGCGCTGGCTCATCGATACCGTGGCGGTCTTTGTTCAGGGACAGGTCAACATAGAGCGATATACACGTCTGATGGAGACCGAGCCCAATGTCAAGGACAGCGAAGAGATAATCGCCATCTACGGCGACGTGTTCGAGCCCAGAAAGGAAAACTGGGAGGACATAAAGGGCGACATCGAGTTCCGCCATGTGGATTTCAAATACCCTGACGGAGACGAATACATACTCAAGGACTTTAATCTTAAGATACCCTTTGGTACCAATCTGGCCATTGTGGGTGAGACCGGCGCAGGCAAATCCACTCTGGCTAATCTGATCTGCCGCTTCTACGAGCCCACCGCAGGACAGGTGCTTATAGATGGCAGGGACAGCAGGGAGCGCTCCCAGCTCTGGCTGCACTCAGCCCTTGGCTACGTACTTCAGACCCCCCATCTGTTCTCCGGTACCATAAAGGACAATCTGCTCTACGGCAATGTGAATGCCACTGACGAGGAGATAGACAGGGCAATAGACCTGGTATCCGCCAGGGCTGTCATAGACAAGCTGGACGACGGCCTCATGACGGACGTGGGCGAGGGCGGAGACCTGCTCTCCACAGGCGAGAAGCAGCTGATCTCCTTTGCAAGAGCCATACTTGCAGATCCGAAGATCATAGTGCTGGACGAAGCCACCGCATCCGTGGATACCATAACCGAGCAGAAGATACAGGCTGCCATCGATACCATCATCAAGGGCAGGACCTCCATCGTTATAGCCCACAGGCTTTCCACCATAAGGCATGCGGACATCATACTTGTGGTCCACGAAGGAAAGATAGTTGAGCAGGGCAGACACGAGGAGCTTCTGGCCAGGAAGGGCGTGTACTGGGATCTGTGGACCCGTCAGTACGAGGACGAGGTCACCGGAGCCTTCTTCAAGGAGCTCAGCGGCGAGGATAATAATTAAAGTTGAGATATATTTAAAGAAAAGAGTAAGTTATGGCAGAACAAAAGAAACAGAAGGTGGTGACCACCACCCTGGACAGCCTGGACTTCGGCCCCGATGTCATCAATTACGAGACAGAAGGCCCGATGCACAAGTATCCAAAACCGGAAAGCGTCACAAGCCGGCACCTGTATGGAGACATCATCACCATCGCGCTGCCCTCCTTCCTGGAGCTGGTGCTGACCCAGCTCACCTCCATGGCGGACCAGATCATGGTGGGCAACCTGCCCGGAAATCTGGGCGTGCAGGGCCTTTCAGCCGTAGGCCTTTCCATGAACCCCAAGTTCATACTGATGACGGCCCTGATGGCCATGAACACAGGAACCACCGCCATGGTGGCAAGACTCAGGGGCATGGGAGACCAGAAGCGGGCTAACAGAGCCTTCAGGATGGCGCTGCTCTTCAATCTGGTGCTTTCCACCATCATGATGATACTGGGCGTTCTGATAACCAGACCCCTCATCAGACTGGTGGCAGGAAACGGCATCTCACCGGAGACCTACGAGTTTGCCTGCGAATACCTGCGCATACAGATGTGGGGCTTCGTTCCCCTCTGCCTTACCAATACCATAACATCATCCCTGCGCGGTATCGGTGACAGCAAGATGCCCCTGTTCTATAACACCACCGCAAATGTGGTCAACGTCATCTTCAACTACCTGCTGATCTACGGCAAGCTGGGCTTCCCCTATATGAAGGTCGCAGGCGCTTCCCTGGCCACTGTCATCGGACAGACCGTTGCCTTCTGCATCGCCCTTGGCGTGCTGCTCTCCAGGTCCCGCTACATCTACCTGGACTTCAAGGAAAAGTTCGAGTTCGACTGGGAGGACCTGAAGAGCATCGTAAACATCGGTATTCCCTCCATGATAGAGCAGGTGTTCATGCGCATAGGTATCATCATCTTCACAAGACTGGTCACCAGCCTTGGCGATGTGGCTTACGCAACCCACCAGGTCTGCATGAACATCCAGTCCATGAGCTTTATGACAGGCTTTGCCTTTGCCACCTCATCCACCACGCTGATGGGACAGAGCCTGGGAAAGAGGCGCCTGGACATGGCGGACAATTACACAAGGCACACCTGCACCGTGGGCTATATTACCTCCACCGTCATCGCCATACTGCTGGCGGTATTCGGCGGAACGGTGGTAAGCTGGTACAACAAGACGCCTGAGATCATTGCCCTGGGCGGCAGACTGCTGCTTATGGTAGCCATAATGCAGCCCTTCCAGAGCTCCCAGTTCATCCAGGCAGGCGCTTTAAGAGGTGCAGGCGACACCAAGTTCCCTGCAATGGTCACCTTCGTTACGGTCCTCGGTCTTCGAAGCATACTCGGTATTCTGTGCATCAAGGTCCTGGGATGGGGCCTCTGGGGCGCATGGATCGCCATGGTGGGAGATCAGCTGGTAAGGACCATTCTGATGCAGATCCGCTATCGTCAGGGCAAGTGGCGCTTCCTCAAACTCTCCAACAGTCAGAGCTAGGCTGACGCAAAAACTTATAGCTGCAGGTTACACATCGTAACCACAGCAATATGAATACAACAGACTTTCTATCGAAAAGATGTATGGAAAGTCTGTTTTTTATGCTTTAAATATTTTTTTACAGGTGTATAATAGCCAGGGTTTGTCCATAATTTATCATAATATTCCGGACAAATCGGCAATCATATATTTTCATCGCTTAAGGAGGATTATTAATGAGCGTTGTAAAAGCAATGAACCCGACACTCTGGCTCTTCGCCGGAATCCTTATCGTCTGGGTACTTGTACAGTCCGGTCTGTTCTACAGACACACAATGGCATTCAACAAGAGAAACAATCTTCTGACCAAGGAAGAGATCAACGACTGCATGAAGGTCGGCGCTGCTGCTGCAGTAGGCCCCGCAATGAACGCTATCGCCGTTGCCCTGACCCTGATCGCTATGGTTGGTTACGCCACCACATTCATGCGCTGCGGCGTTATCGGTGCTCCCGGCTGGGAACTCTACATGGCTAACATCGCTGCCACCACCGCAGGTGTTGCTCTTGGTTCCGAAGGAATGACCGAAGCTATCTTCACCTTTGCAATCTTCTGCATGGTAACTGCTTCCGCTCCTTACTTCATCAACTGCATCATCATGCTCAAGCCCCTCGACCTGGCTGTAGAGAAGGCCCGCAAGGGATCCGGAATCTCCTACACCAATTATATGGGCAATGCTGCTATGTTTGGTATGCTGAGCGCTACCATCATCGACTACTTCTTCCAGAAGGACAACTGCGCAGCTCTGATCGTTTCCACCATCGCTGCTATCGTTGTCAACGCAATCGTAAAGAAGACCGGCAGCAAGGCTCTGAGCACCTTCTCCATGGTTATCTGCATGATCTTCGGTATGATCGCAGGCCAGGTTGTGTTCCAGAACTTCATGCCCTAATCCAATCAGCATTACTCAATCAGGAGGAAAATCTAAAATGGCAGAAAATAAAAACCTTACCGCTGAGCAGGATTACGCACAGAACTTTATGCCCGGCGTACACAAGATCGGTCGTTTTACCATGATCGTTGCCTTTGTGCTCAGCTATTTACCCATCGCATATTTCTATTTCATCAAGGGCTACAAGGCTCCCGGAACCATGTACATCTCCGGTCTGACCGCTATCGCAGCCATCGGCTTCGGTATGTGGATCTCCGAGCCCGAGACCTACTGGCCCATCCTCGGTTCCGCCGGTACCTACATTGCTTACCTTTCCGGTAACGTAGGCGGAATGAGATTCCCCGTATCCATGGCTGTACAGAAGAACGTAGACGCTGACATCAACACCCCGCGTGGTCAGGTCGCTACCATCACCGGTATCGTTGCTTCCGTATTCGCTAACCTGGTACTGCTTCTGATCACCGTACTTGTCGGTGCATGGATCATCAGCGTACTTCCCGCAAACGTTGTTCACGCATTCTCCTACTGCCTGGTTGCCATGATGGGCTCCATGCTGCTGATGAGATTCACCATGGGCGGCAAGAGCGTCAAGGAAAACCTGATGGGCAACATTCCCTACATGGCCTGGGGTATCTTCGCATACTTCCTCTCCAAGATGGTTCCTGCTCTTGCAAACTGGAAGACCCTGATCGCTGTAGGCGGCGCTCTGATCATCGCTTACTTCATCTTCCTCAACGACAAGAAGAAGCTCGAAGCAAAGTAATAGAATTATATAACGAATTTTCGAGGCGGCTTTTCAGCTGCCTCGTTTCGTAGTATAATATAGTGTACGTTATAGCTATTGTATTATAGGAGGACGATATTATGCATGGTATAGATATGCATTGCGATACTCTGATGCTGGGCATCATCCAGCAGATGAAGGGCGGTCCCCAGGCAGATCTTATGAAGATGCCCGGAATGGTGGACTTCGAAAGACTTATCAAGGGCGAGGCCATGGCACAGTGCTTTGCCGTATTCCTTCTCCCCGAAGGCTCCGGCAAGCGTTTCGGCTTTGAGATCGACGACATGGACTACATCAACATGGGCACCGAGATCTTCAACAGAAGCGTTGAGGCTCACAAGGACATCGTTGCCAAGGCAACAAACGCAGACGAGATCAGAAGAAACTGGCTCAACGGCAAGCTTTCCGCAGTACTGACCATGGAAGACGGCCGCGCCGTACAGGGCAAGCTTGAGAACCTGAAGAAGTTCTATGACGATGGCTACAGAGCACTGTCCATCATCTGGAACCACGAGAACTGCTTCGCTTATCCCAACGCATGGGATGAGGAGGGCATGATGAAGGGGCTTAAGCCCTTCGGCAAGGAAGCTGTTCAGTACATGCAGGAGCTTGGCATGCTGGTGGATACCTCCCACCTGAACTTCGGCGGCTTCGACGATCTTTGCGATATACTGAAGAAGCCTTTCGTAGCTACCCATTCCAATGCGATGGCGCTTTCTCCTCACAAGAGAAATCTGGATGATTCCAGACTTAAGAAGCTGGCCGCAAAAGGCGGCTGCACCGGACTCAATTTCGGAGCGGAGTTCCTGAATGAAAAGACTCAGACTCCTGAGAGCAATGATGCCTGCAAGGATTCCACTGCCTTCCTGATCGCAGAGCACGCAAGACATATCGCAGATGTGGCAGGTGTTGACACTGTTGCTCTGGGAACCGATTTTGACGGCATCCGCGGCAATCTGGAGGTTGCATCTCCTGACATGATGTGGATACTGGAGAGAGAATTCAAGCGCCACGGCTTTACCGAAGCAGAGATAGACAAGATCTCCTACGGCAATGCCCTGAGAGTTCTTGACGAAGTGGAAGGCTAGCAAGAGGCATTACGGCCGATGAATAATAAAGAAAAGAAGCTCCTTTTGCGGGCTTCTTTTCTTCTTGAAAGGGGACATAAGCGACTATATAATTGATATATAAACTGAACCTGTATATATTCAGAGAAAGGTCATTATTATGTTAAGCAAAGAAGTAAGAGAAAACGCGCAGAAGCTGCTGGACTTCATACACGAAAGCCCCAGCTGTTTTCATGTAATAGAGAATTTCAGGAGCATGCTGCTTGAGCAGGGCTATA
>JAEEPD010000165.1 GCA_016284575.1 Bacillota bacterium
TTCCAGCATCAGGGCCAGGACCATGGCCAGGACCACTGCCAGAGGAACAGCCAACACGGAAAAGTGCAGGGTGTTTTTGGCAGCCAGCTTGAAGGAGTAGTTTTGGAAAAGACTTATGAAATTGTCCAGAAAAACGAAATTGTGGGACCCCACCCCGTCGATCAGCGAATAGTACACCACTACGCAGAAGGGCAGGATGAAGAACACGCCCACGCCCAGAAGGCTGGGGCAGAGGAAGCAGAGGCTCCGCAGAAAATCTTTTCGTTTTTCTCTTCGTTTGGTGCGAAGATCGTTCATATCACATTCCCTGTTTCACAGTATCTTATTGTATGAAATTATACACCAGCGCAACCCCGTTCGCAAGCAAAGAAGCGGAAACTTAAGAAATAATAAGGTTCAAAGCTTCTTGCAGACAGAAAGAGTGCGACAAATTCGCATACACTGTGATTCTGCGATTTTGCCGCACTCTGTACGGTTATGTTTGATACTTTTTATGGCGAACGGCCAATGGCTGTCCCCACGGTTTCAGGGTTCGGCGCCCTCAGCAGAATGCGTTCCCGCCGTATTGCAGGGGTACTGGCAAAATGCTTCTGCCTCAGCGCTGTTCGTTGACGTAGATGGTGACCTTGCTCTGGATGAGGCGGGCTACCTCTTCGGCCGTCTTCTGGCCGGAGTAGAAGGCCTGGGCCTGCTCAAAGACGATGGTATAGATGGCGTCGTCCTGCTCCAGGACCTTGTTGCAGGTGGTGACAGCTTCCCAGAGCTTGTCTGCCTGCTCCTGGGTCATGGCATAGACCTGAACCTCCGTGCCGTCCTCCTGCCAGAAGCCGCCGATGGAGATGGGCTTCTTCTCGCCGTTTTCGTCCAGGACGAACTCGCCGTTCTCGTCCTTCTCATACTCCACAGTCATGGCGTCTTCCAGCTTATCCTGATAGACCTTCTTGCTGATGGGGATACCGTTCCAGGAGTTGGCCTGAGTCTCCTCATCCAGGAAGGTGCGGAGGAAGGACCAGGCGGCCTCCTTGTCGGCGCACTTGGCGCTCATGGCATAGCCGGACTCCAGGCTCATGAAGCTGCCCACGCCGTCGTTGGTGGGATAGCCGATGTAGGTGCAGCCGTCTTTGCCGAACTGGGCGTCGTTCCAGATCATGGAATCCACAGAGTAGAGATAGGCGCTGGTGAGCATCTGGCGGCCCTCGGCGATGCGGGTGGCAGAGCTCTCCCACTCCATATCCTCGGGGATCTCCGCAGGGAACTGGGCCGTAAATTTCAGCAAATCGATGAAATCCTGGCTTTCGAAATTGCACTTGCCGTTTGCCCAGTCCACATAGTGGTTCAGGTCGGTGCAGAGCAGGGTCTGCAGCAGATCGCCCCGGGTGGTGTACATGTCCATAGCCTGGCAGCCCTCGGGCATGGTGGCCAGGGCATCCTGCAGCTGCTGGTAAGTCCAGCCCGGCTTATCGCCCACCACGCTGGTGGCGCCGATGAGGGTGGCCACATTGAAGCTGGAGGTGATCTGATAGAGGCCGCCGTTGACCTCAAGGGCCTTCAGCACGTTATCAAAGAAATCCTCCCGCTTATAGTCCTTATCGCTGTCCAGATAAGGATAGAGGTCCTCCAGCAGGCCCTTGGCGGCCAGCTGCCGATAGGGCATCTGGCTGAGGCAGAGCAGATCCGGCATCTGGCCGGACATGATCTCTGTGAGGAGCTTGGTGCGGCCGGCATCGTAATCCTCATTCTCCTGGTCGTTATACTCGGAGTAATCCAGGACCTGGATCCTGGTCTTGTCGGAGTGGCGGTTGAATTCCACCACAGCGTCATAGATATCGTATCCGTAGATCACAGCCAGGGTCAGGGTCTCCTTATGGGGGACGCTGTCATAGGGCGCCTGGAAAACGCGGACCAGCTCGGTCTGGACCTTTTCGTTGCGATAACGGGTCAGCACACACATGAGGGAACCGTCCTCCCGGAAATAGACGTCGGAGAGGTTGCCGCTGTTGATGTCCACATCCAGCCAGTTGAGCAGCTTGTCCTTCCGCTCCTCGGCGATGTTATAGCCGTAGAGGTACACGCCGCTGACATAGTAGAGATCATAGTTTTCGTCCCCGCGCATGGGGTTATAGGCATCGGAGGGGATCTTGACGGGCTCGCCCAGGGTCTTTTTCTCCAGATCCACAGGATACAGGGCTACGCCCCCGTCGCCCCAGCCCACAACGGCAAGGCTGCCGTCCCGCAGGCGCAGGATCCGGTCCGGATAGACATCGGCAGAGCTGATCTGCATGGTGAGGCTGCCGTCGGGAGCAAAAGCAAAGACGCCCTGATCCCCGGCTACCAGCATGCTGCCGTCCTCAAGGAAGACGCAGGTGCTGAAGTTCACCCAGCTATCCTCAAAGGAATAGTCCAGCTTGACGCAGTCCTGCTCGGAGCCGTCCTCGTTCAGGCGGCGGATGTAATACTCCTGAATATTGCGGTATTTCTCCCAGGAAGCGGGACTGTCAGACTTCATCTCCGCCTCGGTGCCGTCGAACCAGCCGGTATAGAGGTTTTCCACCGCCACCAGATTGCCCTGGGGATCCACCCGCAGAGCGCTGAGGCCGGAGCCGGAATAAAAGCTCAGCTTATCGCCAGGGTCCTCCTGGGCGGGGAGAGGCTCATAGGCAGAGAGCTCCCGAATGGTGCCGTCATAGCCCACGAAGAAGATCTTCACGCCGTAGTTGGGGGCGGACTCCACGGCTTCCGCATCGGCGTCTGTCTCGCCTTCCGTCTCAGCCGTTTCCTCAGAAGCGGTCTCCTCCGTTTCCGCGGCGGAGCCCTCCGCCATCAGGGGACGGGGCACGACCACTTCGTCATAGACCTGGCCGTAAAAGCCCTGGTCCGTATAGGCCATGGGCGTGATGCCGTTGGGCAGGAGTTTGTTGTCCAGCTTCAGGCTTTCATAGGTATAGACCGTGTCCGGATGCTGCTCC
>JAEEPD010000166.1 GCA_016284575.1 Bacillota bacterium
GTTCGAGCTCAAGCCCGGCGTCCAGTCTAAGATAGACGCTAAAATAGCGGACCTTACGCAGAGGCGCACCAGCAAGCAGCCGCTGTCTTATCCCAGCGCAGGGAGCTTTTTCAAGCGTCCGGAAGGGCATTTTGCCGGGAAACTCATACAGGACGCTGGTCTCAAAGGAAAAAGCGTAGGCGGAGCCCAGGTGTCGGAGCTCCACGCGGGGTTCATAATCAACACCGGCGGCGCTACATCGTCGGATATAATTGAGCTCATGCACATAGTCCAGCAGGAAGTGCTCGAAAAGTTCGGAGTGCAGCTGGAGCCGGAGGTAAGGATAATTGCAGAGTAGGATATTCTTCGACATCCACACCCATACCACGTATTCGCACGGCAAGGGCAGCATAGCAGACAATGCGGCAGCAGCATCTGCAGCAGGGCTGGAAAGGCTTGGCATATCGGACCACGGCCCGGGCAGCTTTTCGTACGGCATAGACATGCGCCGCATCCCGGACATGCGCCGCGATATAGAAGCCTGCCGGGAAAAATACCCGGATCTTAAGATAGAGCTCGGCGTGGAAGCAAATATCATAAACCCCGACGGGAGCCTTGACATAGGCAAGGAAGCCCAGAAGCTCTTCGACTACATCATAGCCGGATATCACTATTCGTACCTTGGGAAAAAGCCTCTTAAA
The DNA here is from genome assembly GCA_016284575.1 of Bacillota bacterium. GTDB lineage: Bacteria > Bacillota > Clostridia > Peptostreptococcales > Anaerovoracaceae > RGIG2707. Next base: position 681 of record JAEEPD010000166.1, read on the forward strand.
GGCATTGCCGTGGTGGTGGGAGGCTGGCTCTTCAGGAAGGGCATCACCAGCGCGCAGCATGCCAGGAACTACAACACCGACTTTATGGTGAACACAATACTTGCTAACAAGATAGACATAGTATCGCACCCCGGTGACAAGCTGGCTTTCGACATAGACGCCATCGCCAGGGCCTGCGAACAGACGGATACCATAATGGAGATCAACGACAGGCATCACTGCCTCACGGTCGATGGAATAAAGACCGCCATGAAGTACGATGTGCGCTTCATCTTAAGCAGCGACGCCCACACCAGCGCAGCGGTAGGAAACGTGGAAAAAGCCTGGGAAAGAGCCATCCAGGCGGAACTTGATCTTTCAAGGATAATAAACCTGAGAAAGGAGCAGTAATGGACCTGATCATCGTTACAGGGCTTTCCGGAGCAGGAAAGAGCCAGGCGGTGCACTGCCTGGAGGATCTGGGGTACTACTGCGTGGACAACATGCCTCCGCGCCTCATGAAGACCTTCATAAAGCTTGCCGAAGACAAAGGGACCTTCGGGAAAGCCGCTTTTGTAATGGATATCAGAGGCGGGCAGTTCTTCGATGACCTTGACGACGGCCTGCTGGAGCTGGATGAATCAGGCATTCCCTACAGGATGATATTCCTGGAGGCCTCCACGGAAGTCATTTTAAGGCGATATAAGGAGACAAGGCGGGCCCATCCCATGGCTCCGGACGGAGACATCCGCGCCGGCATAGAGCGCGAGAGGGAAAAGCTCGAGATGTTCAGGAAGATGGCGGACACCGTCATAGATACATCTTCTCTTAAGACCGCGGAGCTCCACAAGGTCCTTAAGAGGGTCCTTGGCGTGGAGGAAGTGGACAGCTTCACTCTCAATGTGATGAGCTTTGGCTTTAAGAACGGTGTGCCCCAGGAAGCGGACTGGGTGTTGGACGTGAGGTTCCTTCCCAATCCTTTCTATGTTCCCAGCCTTAAAGATCTTACCGGAAGGAACAAGAAGGTGAGGGATTACGTGCTCAGTTCTCCCGAAGCAGAGAAGTTCGCCGGGCGTGTGACCGGCCTTGTAATGGATCTCATCCCCAGCTACATCAGGGAAGGCAAGTACAGCCTGACCATAGCCGTAGGATGCACAGGAGGCCGTCACCGCAGCGTGGTAATGGCGAAGGAGATAGCAAGGCGCCTCGAGGAAAACGGCAGGCATGCCACGGTAAAGCACAGGGATTCTTAGCGTCGGGAGGAGGACAGCTTGTCTTTCAGCGCGGATGTCAAAAAGGAACTCACGACTCTGGGCGTGAGCAAAAAATGCTGTCAGCTCGCCTTGGTTGCGGGCTTTTTGAAATTCGCGGGCAGCATCACCCTGGGCAGCGGCGGCATGGGAGTGAGGGTCACTACGGACAGCCCTGCGATCGCAAGGCTTTTCATAACCATAACCAAGGACTATTTCGGAGCTAAGACTTCGCTTTCGGTAGACAACAGCGTGCAGCCTCTTTCAAAGGGGCATTCCTATGAGCTCACGATAACTCCGGACATGAACGCAGAAGGCATACTCCGCGAGACAGGCATCGTGAGCGTAAAAGAGGGCAGCAACTACATAACCGACGGCCTGGACCCGGACATCATAAAGAAGCGCTGCTGCAAAAAGGCCTGCCTGCGCGGCATTTTCCTGGCTGCCGGCATGGTCTCGGATCCCGCGAAGTCCTATCATTTTGAGATCTCCTGCGGAAGCTCCTACATGGCTTCTGACGTCAGGAAACTGATCAACAGCTTCGGGCTCAAGGCAAAGGTCGCCCCCA
>JAEEPD010000167.1 GCA_016284575.1 Bacillota bacterium
ATCGACCCGTCCGGTTATGTCTATGAGGGCTTCCCCGAAGACAGAGTGGCAGGCATCACCGCGACTCTGTACGAGAATACCGGCGGAGCCTCCTACACCAAGTGGGAGGACACCAACTCCGTAGTTGAGGAGCGTCAGCCCAATCCGCAGACCACTGCAGCCATCAACGAGGTCAAGCCTGATGAAGGCGGCCGCTATGGCTGGATGACCCCCTACGGCACCTACAAGGTGGCCTTCACCGATCCCTCCGGCGACTATCTCGACGCCGAGACCAAGGATATGACGGTACCGCCCGAGCACACCACAGTAAACATCGGTCTGCTGTCAACTGTTGCTCCCGAGGTGGAGACCGTAACAACCACCACCGCACCCTCCATATCCATCGAGTTCAGCAAGTACATGCAGATGGAGAGTCTGGTGAACATGAGTGCGGCGGAGAGCGCCAAGATCGTGGGCAACACCGACAGCTACGATTCCGCGTCTACGGCCATAACCTTCTGCGATCCCGACGGCAACCCCATCTCCGGTAAGATAACATTCCCCGATTCTCTGGACACCATGGCTGCAAACACCACGCTCGCGGCTCTGACAGGAAACGCCCGTGTGAAGAACACCTACTACAAGTCCGGCGTCTACCAGAAGGATGTCATCGATTCCGACTGGTTCGCCAAGGTAGTCATCTTCACCCCGGATGATCCCACCGGCTTCGATCCGGAGCAGATCAACATCAAGGTGAGCAAGACCGCGTCCAGCTACGCAGGCGTGAACATGGCCGAGGATTACATCAAGAATGTGGCCCAGGCTGAGAAGGAGACCGCTCCCAAGATCTACACCATAACCCTGGATGTTCAGGGCGGCACGGGAGTTCCTTCGGAGCTGGTCACTAACAAGGAAGGCAAGCTGGCGGCACTGCCCGATCCCAGCAGGGATGGGTACACATTCAGCGGCTGGTTCACCGCCTCCAGCGGCGGCACCAAGGTGACCACATCCACCGTATATGACGGCCACACCACCATCTACTCACAGTGGACATACAGCGGCAGCTCAAGCTCCAGCTCTTCAAGCAGCAGCGATGAACCCACCTACTACAACAGGGTGGAGGATTCCGAGAACGGCAAGCTCATCGTAAGGCCCACCATGGCGGAGGAGGGCGAGACCGTTACCATCACTCCGAAGCCCAACGAAGGCTACGAGCTTGATCAGCTGACAGTGACCGATGCTCAGGGCAATGAGATAAAGGTCACAAAGAATGAAGATGGTACCTATAGCTTCAAGATGCCGGCGGAGCGCGTGATCATTAAAGGAAGCTTCAAGGAGGCTGTGGCTGAGACCACGCCGGCGGCCATAGAGATGCCCTTCGTGGACGTGGCCGAGGGCAGCTACTTCTACGATCCCGTAGCCTGGGCTCTTGAAAACGGCATCACCGACGGCACCTCCGAGACCACCTTCAGTCCCTATTCACCGGCTACCAGGGCGCAGGTCGTGACCTTCATCTGGAGAGCCGCTGGAAGTCCTGAGCCCGTAAGCCTTGACATCGGCTTCGAGGATGTGGTCTCCGGAAGCTACTACGAAAAGGCTGTAGCATGGGCTGTGGAGAACGGCATAACTGATGGCACCAGCCCCACCACCTTCAGACCCGAGAAGACAGTGACCAGAGCTCAGATGATAACCTTCCTCTTCAGGTTCGCGAAGCTGAAGGAGGGCGAAGGCCTGCTGATCGGAAAGGATCCCTTCACCGATATCCCCGATGGCTCCTACTTTGAGGACGCCGTAAGCTGGGCTTACAATGACGAAATCACCGACGGCACCAGCGCCACCAGGTTCAGTCCTGAGAATGACTGCCTGAGGGCTCAGATCATAACCTTCCTCTACAGGTATTTTGTGGAGTAGGGGATTCCAAGGATCAGGCGCACAAGCTACGGCTTGGGCAAGGCCTGAAAGGCACAAAACAATAAAAAACAGCAGCAGAGCAAAGGTCTCTGCTGCTGTTTTTTTCGAAGAACCTATTACCTATTCCATCTCCTCCGGGTCCAGGCCGGCGGCCAGGGCTTTTTCGTTGAGCTCCCGCTCAAAGCGGCCCCTGAGTCTCAGGTAGCGGAGCGTCACAAGGATAAAGGTTGAGCCCCATCCAACAGGATAGCAGTAGTAGATATTTACGGGCGTGTGGCTTATGGACATGCTTACAGCAAGGAAGAGCTGCCGTACCGCGATCATTCCAAGCAGGGAGTAAACGGTGGGCATGGTCTTGTCGCCGAAGCCTCTTAAGGCGCCAGCAAGGATCTGCCTGCCCGCCATGGTGAAGTACAGCGGGATTATTGAATACATCATGGCTATCGCAACCTGCTGCACGTCAAGCTCGTCGGTGAAAAGGGATACGCAGGACCTGCCCAGAGCCCAGACTATGGCGCTCAGCGCCAGGGTTATCCCTATGCCCAGCGCCATGGTGTAGCCGACACCCTTCCGGGCCCGCTTCGCGTTCATGGCGCCGTAGTTCTGTCCCACAAAGGTGGTCACCGTCTGGCTGAAGGCCTTCGAGGGCATGGCAATGAAGCGGTCCAGCCTCTGGGCCACACCTATGCCCGCCACCACCGAGGCATCAAAGCCGTTGATGTAGCGCCATACAAAAACATTGGAGATGGAGATGAGTGAATTCTGTATCCCTGTGGGTATGCCAAAGCTCATGAACTCACCGACTATGGACAGGTTGTCCTTCACCTCCGCAAAGCTGAAGCCGAAGCTGGGCTCCATTTCCCTGAGCTTGCGGTAGACCAGAGCCACGGAGACCGCCTGGGCCAGCACCGTCGCGATGGCTGCTCCCGCTATCCCCCAGTGCAGGTACTTTACAAAGCTGATGTCCAGCACCATGTTCGTGATGCCCGTTGCCACCAGCATGTAGAAGGGCGAATTGGAATCCCCCAGCGCCCTGAGTATTCCCGCGCCGGTGTTATACATAATAGTGAACAGGATTCCTATCATATATATTCTTACATATATGACGCCCTGGTCAAAAATTCCCTCTTTGGCGCCGGTGAGCCTCAGAAGCTGAGGCGTCAGCAGACAGCCGAGGGCGGAAAGTATCAGTCCCAGGCCTGTGGAGAAGCTGAAGCTGACCCTCATGGATCTCTGCCTGCTCAGCTCGTCACCTGAACCGAAGTATCTTGAAACGATTATGGATACCCCGGTGGCCATGCCTGTGAAAAAGCCTATTATGAGGGATGTGATGGTTCCGGATATGCTGATAGCCCCCAGTGCATCCTTTCCCAGATACCTGCCCGCCACAGCTGCGTCTACGCTGTTGTAGAAATTCTGAAACAGCTCGCTCAGCAGCATGGGTATCATGAAGGCGATCAGCGGCCCTATGATCTCTCCCTTTGTGAAGTTGATTTTATGTGATCTCATACGTTATCCGTTTCTTTCCTTTATTCCGCTAAAGTATATCACAAAAAGCCCGCAGTTTTACATATTTATGGTTGCATTTTCGATCCCGTGGGTGTATAGTAAGCAGGCTTTGACACCGAAAGGGGTCTTTTTTATTCCGGATAAAGTCCGGGGCGGGAAAGACTGTGCCGGAAGGCCCGAAAAAATAAAAAATATGAAAAAATATTTGTTGACATAGGGCAATCGGTGTGGTAATTTTATTGGGTATCGCTATGCCCAAAAGCAGGGACATTGCGAGTTTAGTACGCTGTAAACAAAACGGGATGTGGACTCCCAAAACCGACTAAAAGCTTCTAATTTCGGCAGTTTAGAGCGATAATTGGTAATTTTTCCGCAAGACGGATTAACATGGAGGACAGAAATGGCTAACAACGGAAAGAGAGTAAGAGTAGTCCTGGCCTGCGATGAGTGCAAGCAGAGAAACTACAACACCACCAAGAATAAGCAGAACGATCCTGATCGTATCCAGCTTATGAAGTACTGCAGATTCTGCAAGAAGGAAACCCTTCACAGAGAGACCAAGTAAGGAAAGGGAGCAGTCAAAATGGCTAAGACAAATGCAACTGCGCCTCAGCAGCAGAAGAAGAACCGCATCTCCGAGTACTTCAAGGGCGTAAGAACAGAAATGAAGAAGGTCGTATGGCCCACTAAGAATGAGCTTTCCCGCTTCACAGTGGTAGTTCTTGCTGTATGCGCATTCTTTGCACTGTTCTTCTGGCTTCTGGATACCGGCATCCTTGCTATCATGGAGCAGGTGCTGAACATCACCATGTAGGAGAGACCCATGTCCGACGAAAAAGATCTCAGGCAGACCGAAAGTTCCGTGCAGCGCAGCAGCCTCGCTAAGGAAAACGACGAGAACCCCCAGGGGTTCTGGCGCCGCAGCAAGGAGCCCAAGTGGTATGTGGTGCACACCTATTCAGGCCACGAGAACAAAGTAAAGGTCAATCTGGAGAAGCTGGTGGAAAACAGAGGCATGCAGGATCTGGTCCTGCAGGTCATAGTTCCCACCGAAGACAGAGTCGAGTTCAAGGACAATCAGAGAGTTGTCAAGACCCGCAAGATCTTCCCCGGCTATGTACTTGTAAAGATGATCGTCACCAACGAATCCTGGTACCTGGTAAGAAATACCCAAGGCGTCACCGGCTTCGTGGGCGAGGGCTCAGAGCCCATTCCCCTCACTGACGAGGAAGTCAGACGCATGGGGATAGAAAAGACCGTCATCGTGCTGAATATCGCAGTGGGCGATATGGTCAAGATCATCTCCGGTCCCTTCAAGGGCTTCACCGGCGTGGTGGAGGAGCTGAACGAGGACAAGCAGACTCTGAAGACCAAGGTGGATATGTTCGGAAGGTCCACACCCGTCGAGCTGGAATTCGACCAGGTCGACAAGCTGAACTAGATATATGTTTTCCGTGCACCCCGGGGCCTGTCCCCAATGGCAGCGCACGGGAAATGTACAAATAACTGAATAACGGGGCTGCCCCGTGGAAAGGAGAAGACCAGATGGCAAAAAAAGTTGAGGGTTTTGTTAAACTGCAGATCAAAGCCGGCGCAGCGACTCCTGCACCTCCAGTAGGTCCTGCACTCGGTCAGCATGGTATCAATATCATGGACTTCTGCAAGCAGTTTAACTCAAGGACTCAGGATCAGAACGGAATGATCATTCCTGTCGTGATCACTGTCTATGCAGACAAGTCTTTCACATTCATCACAAAGACACCTCCTGCAGCAGTGCTCATCAAGAAGGCAGCAGGCATCGACACCGCATCCGGAGAGCCCAACAAGAAGAAAGTAGCCACAATCACTCTGGAGCAGGCAAGGCAGATCGCACAGACCAAGATGCCTGACCTGAACGCAGCAAACATCGACACTGCAACCGAGATGATCAAGGGTACCGCCAGAAGCATGGGCGTACTCGTAGAGGGCTAACAGCTGGGAGGCTTAACAAGCCGTTAATACCACAAGGAGGAATTTAAAATGGCCAAGAGAGGCAAAAAGTATCAGGATGCAGCAAAGCTTATCAACAAGGCAGAGCTGTATGATGTTGAACCCGCATTCGATCTTGTTTGCAAGACCGCAACCGCAAAGTTCGACGAGACCGTAGAAGCTCACTTCAGAATGGGCCTCGACGGAAGACACGCAGACCAGCAGATCAGAGGATCCATCGTGCTCCCCAACGGCACCGGCAAGACCGTTCGCGTTCTTGTTTTCGCTAAGGGCGACAAGGCACATGAAGCAGAGGCAGCAGGCGCTGACTATGTAGGAGCTGAAGAGCTGGCACAGAAGATTCAGCAGGAAAACTGGTTTGAATTCGATGTAGTAGTAGCTACCCCCGACATGATGGGCGTGGTTGGTCGTCTGGGCCGTATCCTCGGACCCAAGGGCCTTATGCCTAACCCCAAGTCCGGCACAGTTACCATGGACCTGACAAAGGCACTGCACGATATCAAGGCCGGCCGTGTTGAATACAGACTGGACAAGACCAACATCGTTCATTGTCCCATCGGTAAGGTAAGCTTCGGCCCCCAGAAGCTCCAGGAGAACTACAATGCACTGGTAGAAGCCATCGTTAAGGCTAAGCCGGCTGCAGCAAAGGGTCAGTATATCAGATCCTCCACAGTTGCCTGCACCATGGGCCCCGGAGTCAAGATCAATCCGAGCAAGCTTGTTTAATCAGGCAAATCTAAAAGCGAATATGAGACTGTAGACAGCAGGTGGGCTCAAAGCCCTTAATATCCCGCCGAGGCCTTCGATTTATATAAAATCAAAGCCTTTTCAGTCGCTGCCGAAAAGGCTTTCTTATACAGAAAGCCGGAAAGGAGAAAGATGTCAGTAGAAAGCATTAAGGCAAAATCAGCTATCGTTGACGAAATCAAAGAAAAGCTGGAGAAAGCCCAGTCCCTGGTAGTCATCGACTACATGGGAACTACTGTAGAGCAGGCAACAGCCATGAGAGCAAAGCTCCGCGAGGCTAACGTTGACTATACAGTATACAAGAACACCCTGATGGCAAGAGCCATCGAAGGTACCAAGTTCGAAGGTATCAAGGACGTTCTCAGCGGCCCCAGCGCATTCGCCATCAGCTATGACGATGCAGTAGCACCCGCAAGAGTACTCAAGGGCGCTATCAAGGATACCGGCAAGATGGCATTCAAGGCCGGTGTTGTGGAGGGTGTCCTCTACGACGATAAGGGAATCGAAGCACTTGCAGACATTCCTTCCAGAGACGAACTCATTGCCAAGTTCATGGGAAGCATTCAGAGCCCCGTTGGCAAGTTCGTTCGCACACTGCAGGCTATTGCAGACGCTCAGGGCGCACCCGCAGGCGAAGCAGCTGCAGAATAATTCAGACTTTTATCTAAGGTTCATTTAACAGGAGAAATTAAAATGACTAAAGAACAGATTATTGAAGCAATCAAGAGCATGACCGTTCTTGAGCTCAACGAGCTCGTAAAGGCTTGCGAAGAAGAGTTTGGCGTTTCCGCAGCAGCTCCCGTAGCAGTAGCAGTAGCCGGCGGCGCAGCAGCAGCTGAGGAAGTTAAGGATGAATTCAATGTAATCCTTGCTGAAGTTGGCGCAGAGAAGATCAAGGTCATCAAGGTCGTCAGAGAGCTGACCGGTCTTGGCCTGAAGGAAGCTAAGGAACTGGTAGACGGAGCTCCCAGCACCATCAAGGAAGCATGCCCGACAGCAGAAGCTAACGACATCAAGGCTAAGCTTGAGGAAGTTGGCGCAAAGGTTGAACTCAAGTAGTTTGAACTTTCAATCTTAATACCAAAGGGTTGCCCATAAACCGGGGCAGCCCTTTTGGTGCTTTAAATTTTGTCTACAGAAAACAAGGAGGGAAAACAATGCCCCAACCAGAAATAATAGGCAAGAGAACACGTATGAGCTACAGCAAGATCGACGCTGTACTGCCCATGCCCAACCTTCTGGCGATCCAGAAGGATTCCTATGATTGGTTTATCAAGGAAGGACTTGCCGAGGTTTTCGAAGATATATCCCCCATCAGGGATTACGCAGACAATCTTGCTTTGGAATTTGTCGGCCACTCCATCTCCAGGGAAACCAAATACGATCAGGAAGAGTGCAAGAACAGAGACGCCACGTATGCGGCTCCGCTTAAGGTGCGCGTAAGACTGATCAACCAGGAGACAGGCGCTGTTCAGGAGCAGGAGGTCTTTATGGGAGACTTCCCCATAATGACCGAAAAGGGAACCTTTATCTACAATGGTGCCGAGCGTGTAGTCGTCACCCAGCTGGTAAGATCCCCCGGACCCTACTTCTCGGTGACCACCGACAAGTCCAACAATAAACTCTTCTCTTCTCAGATAATCCCCAACAGAGGCGCATGGCTCGAATACGAGACCGATGCCGGCCTCAGCCTTTCCGTGCGTGTAGACCGCACCAGAAAGCAGTCCATCACCTGCATTCTCAGAGCTCTTGCTTACAGAAGCGTTGAGGAGAAGGTGGAAGCTGAGAGAAGAAAGAATCCAAATATTACAGAAGAGGCGCTGAAGAAGAAGGTGCGCCGCTACGGTGAGTACAAGACCGCCACAGCTGCCACACTCTACGAAGGCACCAACGCTGAGATCCTTGAAATCTTCGGCTCTGACGAAAGACTGGGCTCCTCCTTCGAGAAGGATCCCTCAAACAATTTCGAGCAGGGTCTTAAGGAAATATACAAAAAGCTCCGTCCAGGCGAGCCTGCCACCTTCGAGAGCGCTTACGATCTGATCGAGGCGCTGTTCTTCGATGCCAAGAGATACGATCTGGCAAAGGTAGGCCGCTACAAGTACAACAAGAAGCTGGGTCTCAGAAACAGACTCATCGGCTGCACACTGGCCGAGGATGTTTTCGTTCCCGAGACCGGCGAGCTGCTCTACGAGGCAGGCCGCTTCTGCGGAAAGGAAGAGGCTGAAGCCATCGAAAACTGCGGCGCTGAGTACGTTTACGTATTCAGCAAGGTCCACGAGGATCAGAAGGTAAAGGTGATCGGAAACAACTTCGTTGCCCTGGCTGACTACGTGGAGCTTGATCCTTCCCAGTACAAGCTGCCCGACAAGGTGTTCTATCCCGCGCTGCAGGGCGTGCTGGAGGAGTACTACAGCGAGCACCCCAAGGCGGAGAAGCTGAGCAAAGAAAAGCAGGCTGAAGAAGAGCAGAGACTGGCAGAGTTCCTCTATTCAAAGAGAAGCGTGCTTTCTCCCAAGCATCTGATCTTCGACGATGTCATCGCTTCCGTCAGCTACTTCCTCGGCCTCACCGAGGGCATCGGCCAGACCGACGACATCGACCACCTGGGAAGCAGAAGACTCAGGACCGTGGGCGAGCTGCTTCAGAATCAGTTCCGCATCGGTCTTGCCAGAATGGAAAGAGTCGTAAAGGAAAGAATGACCATTCAGGACATCGCAGACTCTTCCCCCCAGAATCTTATAAATATCCGTCCCGTTACCGCAGCCATCAAGGAGTTCTTCGGATCCTCCCAGCTGTCTCAGTTCATGGACCAGACCAACCCCCTGGCAGAGCTTACCCACAAGAGAAGGCTCTCCGCTCTGGGCCCCGGCGGTCTTTCCAGAGAGAGAGCAGGATTCGAGGTCCGCGATGTACATCACTCCCACTACGGACGTATGTGCCCCATCGAGTCTCCTGAAGGCCCCAACATCGGACTTATCGGATCCCTTACCACCTACGGTGTCATCAACCAGTACGGCTTCATCGAAACTCCCTACAGGAGAGTGGACCAGGAGAAGGGCATCGTAACCAAGGAGATCAACTATCTGACCGCAGACGAGGAAGAATCCCTGATCATCGCCCAGGCCAACGAGCCTCTGGACGAGGAGGGCCACTTCATCAATGCAAAGGTACTGGCCAGAGGCGCCGGCGGCGAGATCGACCTCCACGCAAGAGAAACTGTGGATTACATGGACGTATCTCCCCGTCAGGTAGTATCCATCGGTACCGCCATGATCCCCTTCCTTGAAAACGATGACGCAAACCGCGCTCTTATGGGTTCCAACATGCAGCGTCAGGCTGTTCCTCTCCTCGTGGCAGAGGCTCCCATCGTTGCCACCGGTGTTGAAGGCAGAGCTGCCCGCGACTCCGGCGTCGTGGTAATGTCCAAGAAGGCCGGCGTTGTGGAGTTCGTGGACGCCACCAGGATCGTCATCAGAAATGACGACGGCAGCAAGGACGAGTACAAGCTACTCAAGTACAGAAGAGCAAACCAGACCACCTGCATCAACCAGAAGCCCATCGTAAATCACGGCGAGCACGTTGAGGCAGGCGAGGTCATCGCAGATGGCCCCTCCACCGATCTGGGCGAGCTGTCCCTGGGCCGCAACCTTCTCATCGGCTTCATGACCTGGGAAGGCTACAATTACGAGGACGCTGTGATCCTTAACGAAAGACTGCTCATGGACGATGTTCTCACATCCATCCATGTGGAGAAATATGAATCCGAAGCAAGAGATACCAAGCTCGGTCCCGAGGAGATCACCAGAGACATCCCCAACGTGGGTGATGATGCTCTTAAGGATCTGGACGAGGAGGGTATCGTACGCATCGGTGCGGAGGTGGTTTCCTCCGACATTCTGGTAGGCAAGGTCACCCCCAAGGGCGAGACCGATCCTTCCCCGGAGGAAAGACTGCTGCGCGCCATCTTCGGCGAAAAGTCCAGAGAGGTTAGAGACACCTCCCTGAGAGTTCCCCACGGCGAGACCGGTATCGTGGCTGCCGTTCACATCTTCTCAAGAGAGAACGGC
>JAEEPD010000168.1 GCA_016284575.1 Bacillota bacterium
CGTAAGGATCAGATCAAAACATTTATAAGCTGAGGGGCGGTATCCATGTGGGTGCCGCTTTTTTGCATAAATATGCAGGCTCCGATATGTAATATCCCAAATGGGATATCGGTAAAGTGGCAGTGATGATCTCCCGGATCATTATGCCTGTTCAGATGAACGCTATTATACTGTTGACGCATATGCTCTCCAAAAGGTATCATATTTGTGACAGATAGTTAACAAAACCCAAAAACAGGAGGTAAAACATGAAGCTTTGCAACATTAAGACCGATCAGGGCATTCATCTGGCCCTGGTGACAGAGCGGGGCATTATAGACGCCACAGCCGCCGGCTTTGGCCTCAGCATGGACCAGGTCATTGCGGGCGCAGATGCATCAAAGCTGGCTGAAATAGCCGCCGACGCATCCCTGCCTGCAGTCGAAGCCCCCGTCTACGCCAATGTGGTCGGAAAGACAGGCAATCTGATATGCGTGGGGCTCAACTACAAAGAGCATGCCATGAAGTCCGCCAATATGCTGCCGGAGTATCCGGTGCTTTTCGCCAAGCTGGCTCAGGCCCTGGTACCGGACAACTCGGAGGTGGCCCTTCCCCCCTGGGAGAAGACCTATGACTATGAGGCTGAGCTGGTCATCGTGATAGGAAAAGAGGCCTGGGGCGTCAGCGAAGAGAATGCCATGGATTACATCTTCGGCTACACCTGCGGAAACGATGTAAGCTGCCGGGCCTCCCAAAAGCGCACCAGTCAGTGGTTCCCGGGAAAGAGCATGCCGGGCTTTGGCCCCTGCGGCCCCTGGATCGTCACAAAGGACAGCTTCGACCCCAATGATGATCACATGATACGAAGCATCGTAAACGGCGAGGTCCGCCAGAATGCCGTGACCAGCGACATGATCTTCAGCTGCGCAAAGATCGTCAGCTATGCATCCAAATACCTGAGGCTTGAGCCCGGCGACCTCATCTACACAGGGACCCCCAGCGGCGTGGCCGGCGAGGGCAGGTTCCCCTTCCTGGTCCCCGGAGACCTGGTGGAGGTGGAGATAGAGGGCATAGGAAAGCTGACCACGAGAATGGTTCAGGGCTGATGCGGAATGCTTACCGATAAGGGAGTACACATACATGAAAACACTTGAGATCGCGCGAAAAAGACGCAGTGTCCGCACCTTCGACGGCAAAGGACTTTCCCCGGAGGATGCGAAGAAGATAATGGATTTTGCGGAGCAGGCAGATAACCCCTATGGCCTTGCCATAGCATGGAAGCTGCTGGACGCAGAAAAGGACGGGCTCACCACCCCTGTGATCGTGGGCACCGATGTGTTTATAGGCGGCAAAATGCAGAGAGCGCCCCACACCGAGGAGGCCTTCGGCTACTCCTTTGAGCGGGTAGTGCTGTTTGCTGAGGAGCTTGGCATAGGAACCACCTGGATAGCGGGGACCATGGACAGAGCAGCCTTCGAGAAGGCCATGGAGCTTTCAGAAGGCGAAGTAATGCCCTGCGTAAGCCCCCTGGGCTATCCAGCGGAAAAGATGTCCATAAGGGAGACCGTCATGAGGTCCAGCATCAAAGCCGACAGCAGGATGGCCTTCGGCGAGGTATTCTTTGACGGCTCCTTCGAAAAACCGCTGACAGAGGAGGCTGCAGGAAGGCTGGCTGAGGCCTTCGAAGCAGTGCGAATCGGCCCCTCCGCCGTCAACAGGCAGCCCTGGCGAATAGTACTTTGCGGCAGCAAAGCCCACTTCTATGAAAAGGGCAGCAAGGGCTTGGGCGGAAACGACTGGGACATCCAGAAGGTGGACCTTGGGATAGCTCTCTGCCATTTCGAACTGGCAGCAAGGGATCTGGGCTTTGCACCAGTATTTGAGATCGGAGATCCGGGTCTTAGCGCTCCTGCCAATGTCAAGTATATAGCCAGCTACGATCTGGCCTAGGCAGGCCGTATGCCCAAGAGGCCTGAATGAAGAGATCCAGGAGCAGGAAATTTAAGATCATCGCAGCAGCAGTAATAGTTCTTTTACTGCTGCTTTATGCTGCGGCGGGAAATATAATCGTTAGCGCCACCCTGGTGCCCTCCTTCATGACTAAGCTTGACTTTTTTGACCAGGTGGTGGATGCCAGCTACGCGGAGATGATATATACCGACGACATTACGGAGAACACCAGGGCCGCCCGGGCGGATGTGAAGGCCTGGCTGGAGGAGGTCAAGCCCGAATACTACGGCCAGAGGAGCAGCGACGGCTACCTGCTGGTGGCTTCTGTGATACGCCACCCGGACGATGAAAAGCGGCCCTGGGTGATGCTGCTCCACGGCTATACAGGCTGGAAGGAGGAGTGCTATCACTACGCCCTCTACTACTACCGCTGGGGCTTCAACGTGATCTGCCCGGACATGCGCTGCCAGGGCCAGTCGGAGGGCGATTTCATAGGCATGGGCTATACGGATGCCAGGGACAACCTGCTGTGGCTGGATTATATCCTAAGGAAGGATCCGGAGGCGGAGATAGCCCTTCACGGCGAATCCATGGGAGCCTCCTGCGCTCTTATGATGGCAGGTCTGGAGGAGCTGCCGGGGAATGTGCGCTGCATAGTCTCGGACTGCGCCTACACCTATGTCCCCGCCATCTTCAAGATAAAGCTGAAGGATTGGACGGGGCTTCCGGATCTGGGCTTTACCGAAGCTGCAAGGCTGGCCCTTCTTGCAAGGGGAGGCTACGACATCCGCAAAGCCTCGGCGCTCAGATCCGAGGCACAGAGCAGCATCCCCTCCCTCTTCATCCACGGCGCAGAGGATAAATTCATACCCATAGAGATGAGCAGGCGGCTCTACGAGGCCTGCAAAGCTCCTAAGGAATGCCTCTGGATGGAAGCGGCAGGCCATGCCCAGAGCGCCTACAAGGACCCGGAGCTTTACTATGGGACCATAAGGGAGTTCGTTGAAAAATATATTGAGCTGCCTGAGGAATAGCCCAAAGTCATCAGAATATAAAAACGGCCTCCCCTGAGGCCGCTTTTTTGTACACCGCCATATAGAACATACATTCTTTTTATGCTATACTGGGTCTGCAAAGCAGTGCAGCTGCCACGGAAAGGACAGGCGCGATGTACGGATACGAAACTGACATAAATGAATACCCGGGAGACAGCCTGGCGGGGCTCAATGCTGCCCAGCGGGAGGCCGTCACCGCCACCGAGGGCTTTGTAAGGGTCATCGCCGGGGCCGGCTCCGGCAAGACCAGGGCCCTCACCCACCGCTTCGCCTATCTTGTGAACGAGCTTGGAATAATGCCCGGGAACATACTCTGCGTCACCTTCACCAACAAGGCGGCGCAGGAGATGAGGCAGCGCATCCACAGCATGATAGGAGACCGGGACACGGCCTTTATCAATACCTTCCACGGCTTCTGCGTTTCGGTGCTGGACGAGGAAAGCTACGCAGTGCAGTACCCGAGGAGCTTTCTGGTGCTGGATAATTCCGACATTGATTCCATGCTGGGCACCATATACGAAGAGCGGGGGCTCACCTTAAGGGAGAAAAGCTTTAAGGATGCCCGGGACATGATAGAGATCCAGAAGCTTTTCAAAAAGCCCGAGTATTATCTGGACATGATAGCCATGCCCCTGGACCAGCTCAGAGAAAAATATATGGCAGCAAGGACCATAGATGACATCATCTTTTACGGCTATCTGTACCAGGAGAAAAAATATTTCGGTCTGGATTACAACGACCTTATAATCTTTACGCTCTACATCTTCCGGGAGAATCCTGACATCAGGCTCAAATGGCAGCAGCGCCTGGAATACATAATGATAGACGAATTCCAGGACATTGACGAGCTGCAGTACCAGCTGATGGAGACCCTCTGCGGCTATCATAAAAATCTCTTCGTGGTGGGGGACCCGGACCAGACCATCTACACCTGGAGAGGCGCCAATGTCAAATACCTTATGGACTTTGACAACGCTCACGAGGGGACGAAGACCATCATGATGATGGAAAACTACCGCTCTACGCCCCAGATACTCGCTGCGGCCAACGCCCTGATCGGAAAGAACAAAAGCCGCATAAAAAAGGAGCTGCTGCCGACCCTTCCAGACGGCGAGGTCCCCATCTGCTATCACGCCAAAACCCAGGCTGCGGAAGCTCAGTGGATAGCGGATAAGATAAAGGAGCTTAGCGGCCGGTGCCGCCTGGGAGACATAGCCCTGCTCTACCGGGCCCATTATATAACAAGAAATCTGGAGGAGGCCCTGCTGCGGGAGAAGATACCCTACAGGATCTACAGCGGCGTCCAGTTTTTCGAGCGCATGGAGATAAAGGACACCCTCTCTTATCTCAGGCTTTTAGCCTACAGGGACGATCTCAGCTTCAGGAGGGCCGTCAACACCCCCAAGAGAAACATGGGGCGGCGCCGCATGGCCTGGCTGGAGGAAAAGGCTCAGGAGGAGGGCTGCAGCCTCTACATCGCACTTACGCGCCATCTGGAGGACGATATTTTCAAGGGGACCAAGGCCGCAGCCTTTGTGAAGCTCATAGAGGATTTCAGCGCCATGGCGGACACCATGCCTGTGTCGGAGCTCTTCTCCAAGCTGGTGGACAAGAGCGGCTACGAGGAGATGCTTCGCACCGAGGGCAGTCAGGAGAGGCTGGACAATCTGGCGGAGCTTAAACAGGCCATCTACGATTTTGAGATAAGCTGCGGGGAGGAGACCCAGCTGCGTCACTATCTGGAGCATGTGGCCCTGATGACCAACGCGGATGAACCCGAAAGCAGGGACAAGGTCCGCCTGATGACGGTCCACGCCGCCAAGGGCCTTGAATTTCCTTATGTTTTCCTCTGCTCCATGAACGAGGACGTGTTCCCCTCCAAGAAGATAAGTACGCTGGAGGCCATGGAGGAGGAAAGGCGGCTGGCCTTCGTAGCCCTGACCAGAGCGGAGAAGGGGCTGTTTCTTTCCGAGGCCGAAGGCCGGACTCTTGACGGCTCCCCCAGATACCCATCCCGCTTCATACTGGATATAGGGGAGGAGAATCTGCAGATGATAGATCCGCCCTCGGAGGAGCTGCTGCGTTCAGCCAGAGGACGGATAGAAAGCAGCCTGCTTTTCATGCCTGAAAACATGGAAAAAACAGCGCTTCCCGAGGGGACCCGGGTGCGCCACAGCATCTTCGGTACAGGCACCGTTGTGGGCTTTGACAGCGGCGCCAATGCCTTTATTATTCAGTTCGATATGCTTGACACCCCAAGAAAGCTTAATGCCAGGGTAAAGCTGGATATACTGTAATAGACTATAATAATAAACGCAAAATACACTCCCCTCAGGGCCCGCTCTCGCCCTTCGCCAAACAAGGCTAAGGTCTCTTGGCTTGGGCTGGCGCTTGCGACGACCCTTCGTGGGAGTGTATTTTTTTTGTATCTTGTGTTTATGTGTTTACATCATTCCTCCGGCTGTTCCCCGGGCTGGTATTCCAGTATGTCTCCGGGCTGACAGTCCAGCACCCTGCATATGGCATCCAGGGTGGAGAAGCGTATGGCGCTCACCTTGCCGGTCTTCATCTTCGAAAGGTTCACATTGGATACCCCCACCCGCTCGGAAAGCTCGTTCAGGGACATCTTGCGGTCCGCCATCATGCGGTCAAGTCTTAAGATTATCATATCATTACCCCCTTTTCTCTGCGTCCCGCTTCCCTACAGAGTCTCATCCGACAGCTTCTGCAGCTCCTCGCCATAGCGGAAGATGTAGGAGAAGAGAAAGAGTATGAAGGCAAATACTATGAAGTCCATGTTTATCTGATGGCTGACGGCAAATTCCACCGGACCGTTGGCATTGGCGGATATCATGGCCTGGGCCACATAGGTCTTTACGAAGGCTTCGAATATATTGATCAGTATGCCGGCGCCCAGGGTGAACCATCCCATCTTGCGGATATTGAGGCTAACGCTGCTGTCGAAGGGTCTGCCATCCTTCATGGGCTCCAGTATTTTGCGGATGATGCGTATCCCGTACCAGACTGTGAGCACCATGACCAGACCCACTGCGCTCATAAGCAGCACTGCCTTGCGGACCTCCAGGACCTCAAACACCAGATCCTCCGGATTGATGATGAAGCCGTTGATGTTCGCACTCATTTTCAGGGCGCCCTTTTCCACCAGCTTGTCGTATCCCAGCAGCAGCCCCAGTATGTTCAGCACTGCCAGCACGGACATTATTACTATGCATATTATCTGAGATATCTTGAAAAATATATCCAGCCCTCTTGCTGTCTTTTTCATCTGTTCCATTTTGTTTCTCCTTTCCCGGGACCGGCCTTTATCTGCCGGTGCCCTCCCTCCTGTGTTCATGTCCTGGGCTCCTGCAGGAAGCCGGCGGACCCTTCGGGGATCTCCTGTGACTATAAGATACATCAGCGATTAATGTTTGTCAACAGATTTTTAATGTTTATCATTAAATATTTTACGAATTGCGATTTTGCTTGCCAAGGGAGCAGCCAAAGCATATAATTTACTGGTACACTGTGTTAAACAATTTCATTCATATATATGGAGGTTGACATGAGCTATATACCCACACTTGAAGAGGCTAAAAAGCTTCTGGCAGAGCACAATAAGGAGCCCTTCCACATTCAGCACGGAGAGATCGTTTCCGGTGTTATGGGCTATTTCGCAAAGGAGTTCGATCCTGAAAGAGTTGAATTCTGGGAGACCGTCGGCATGATCCACGATCTGGACTTCGAGGAATTCCCCGAGCAGCACTGCGCCATCACCGAAAAGTGGCTGCGGGAAATGGATGTGGACGAGGAAATGATCCGCGCCATCTGCTCCCACGCCTACGGCAGCAGCGCATATTCCAAGTATGAGCCCCAGAGCCAGATGGAGAAGGTGCTTTTCGCCGTGGACGAGCTTACAGGCCTGATCGGTGCAGCCGCCCTTATGAGACCCTCCAGAAGCCCGGACGACATGGAGCTCAAGTCCCTCAAGAAGAAATTCAAGGACAAGAAGTTCGCAGCAGGCTGCTCAAGAGATGTTATCCAGAATGGCGCGGACAGACTGGGCTGGACCCTGGACGAGCTGCTTGAAAGGACCCTGGATGCCATGAAGTCCATGCATCTCACCTTTTAATCGTTTATAGTCAATAGACAATTAAGCCTTTATTTTACTCAATTTGTGACGGGTGCCCTGACTCGGGCCCCGTCACGCTCACAATAACACATGAATACCGATACTATAGAATACAAGGGAGTGCTCAGCTCGAGCACTCTTCATATAATAGCAATGGTCAGCATGCTTATAGACCATGTGGGCGCCGTCGTCTACCCGAATATCGAATGGATGAGGATCGTCGGGCGCCTTGCCTTCCCCATATACTGCTTCATGCTGGCAGAGGGCTTCAGGCACACCAGCAGCGCCCCGAAATACCTGCAGCGCCTGCTGATCTTCGGGCTGATCTCCGAGATACCCTTTGATATGGCCTTTTACCATGTCCCCTACTGGAATCACCAGAATGTGTACTGGACTCTTTCCATTTCCCTTATAACGCTCATGCTTATCAGGAAGCTGGAGCAGCCCGGCCTGAAATACAAATTCCTGCAGTTTGCAGTTATAATGGCGGGCTTTTTAGCTGCCACCTTCACCTTCAGCGACTACTACGGCTTCGGCGTCCTGCTTGTGGTGGCCTTTTACAACTTCCCGGGAAGAAACATACGGGAGAAGGCCACGCAGCTTCTTCTTATGGTCCTCATCAATGCAGTGCTTCTGGGCGGCTCCCAGGCCTTCGCCATCGCCTCGATCATATTCATATGGCTGTACAATGGCGAGAGGGGCATCACAGCAAAACCCTTCAAATACTTCTGCTACGCCTTCTATCCCCTGCATCTTCTGATACTGGGACTGATAAACCTGTTCCTGCTTTAGCAGCTTAAGGCTGAGATCCCCCACCCGCAGAGCTTTACA
>JAEEPD010000169.1 GCA_016284575.1 Bacillota bacterium
TGACGCCCATGTCCGTGGGGGACTGGTATTCGCAGGCTTCTCCGGTGATCTTTTCTATGATCCTCTTGACCACGGGGAACATTTCGATGTCCCTGTTGTAGTTTACGGCGGTAACGCCGTAGGCCTCCAGGTGGAAGCTGTCGATGAGGTTGACGTCCTTGAGGTCCACGGTGGCGGCCTCGTAGGCGATGTTTACGGGATGCTTAAGCGGCAGGTTCCAGATGGGGAAGGTCTCGAATTTGGCGTATCTTGCCTTAATTCCCCTCAGGTTTTCATGATACAGCTGGGAAAGGCAGGTGGCCAGCTTTCCGGAGCCGGGGCCGGGGCCGTTTACCACCACCAGAGGCTTGGTCACCTCTATGTAGGGGTTCTTGCCGTAGCCCTCCTCGGAGACTATGGTATCCACATCCGTGGGATAGCCCTTGGTGCTGTAGTGCTTGTAGGTCCTGATGCCCCGGCGCTCCAGCTTGGTTATAAAGGTATTTACGGCGGGGGAGTCTATGTAGCGGGTTATGACCACGCTGTTGACCTCCAGCTCGTAGCTGCGGAACATGTCAATGAGGCGCATGACCTCAAGGTCGTAGGTGATGCCGAAGTCCTGACGGGTCTTGTTTGTGAGGATATCACCTGCGTAGATGGGTATGATGATCTCCGCATGGTCCTTCATCCTTGCCAGCAGCTTGATCTTGGCGTTTTCATCGAAGCCGGGGAGCACTCTAGCGGCGTGCTTGTCCTGAACAAGCTTTCCGCCGAATTCCAGATAGAGCCTCTTGCCCTGACCCTCATTGATCCTCTCAAGAATGTACTTGGACTGCTCCTCCAGGTACTTTTCCGCATCAAAACCAAGCTTCATTTTTTATCTCCTACGCACATTAAAATCGGGAAAAAATCCCTTTCATAAAGTATAGCAAAAATGAGGGAAAGGCGCCACAGATTTTTGGAGAGGAGATGAATTCGTTTTGTGGAAGATAAGAGATATTTTATTTTTTCAGACATTAAATGGAATTTTCTGCTTGATTTACTATGTGAATTACTGTAAAATTGCATGCACAAAAGGGAATTTATTGCAATAATGGCAAACTTGCCACAAAGAAAGGAGATCCTATGAACAGGAAAGGAGTATGGGCGGCACTGCTGGTGCTGTCGCTGGTAACGGCGACGGCAGGTACGATATTCGCCGCCGGAAGAACGGCCTACGGCGCTGAGCCCGGGAATGCCGTTTTCAGCGACGCAGATCCTAAGGCCTGGTACTATCCCTATCTGCAGACCGCGGTGAAAAGGGGCATCGCGGAGGGTTATGGGGACGGAAGCTTCAGGCCGGCGAAAACAGTGAGCTACGGTGAGTTCATCACTATGGCGGTGCTGCACCAGGAAAGCGAGGGCTATAAGGCCGGAGAGTACAAGGGGCTCAGCAGCGCCGGACACTGGGCTGAGACCTATTATTTCAAGGGCCTTGAGCTGGGCTATTTCAACGAGGGGCAGATCTCCCTCCGCCAGCTGGGCCTGGTGATACCAAGGCGGGATATGGCAGTGATAGCGGCAGGGATGCTCGGAGACAGCTTTGACAGCGGAAGGACCGCGGATTATCCGGATGTGGAGAAAACCAGTCCCTACGAATACTACATTTCCCTGTGCTCCGCCGCAGGGGTGCTGGAGGGCTATGGCGATGGCTCCTTCAGGCCGGATGGCTATCTTAAGAGAAGCGAGGCGGTAAAGGTGGTGGTGGCAGCCCTTGAGGCTGCGGAAAAGGCTGCTTCGGGGAACCTGGGCGGAAATGGTGCATCAGGCAATGGAGCTTCATCCGGTCACGGCGGCGGGACCTCGTCCGGCAGCGGCATGGGCGGTCAGGAGGGTCCTTCTGCGGACCCCTTCAAGGACCTGCTGCCTGTGGATATAATGCCTCAGAACAAGCGGCAGATACTTGAATACATGCTGGACAGCCTCCGCTTTTCAAGGGACAGTGAGGGGCTTTATTTCGAGTACGACCAGCCCCAGATACCGGAGGAGTATCACCTTAGGGTCAGCTGCAAGCTCTACGGCGCGGAAAAGGACAACTGTCCTGAGCTTTACAGGTGGCAGAACGACCCCAGCTACCGCTTCCACCCGGAAAACTACGACGCCTCCGCCCATCACGTTAAGGAATACGTAACGATAGGCGGGAAAAGGATTGATAGTCTATCGCCGATAGACGATAAAAGCATGAATTTCATCATGAGGGTCTACGATGAGGCGGATCTGGAGGAGTTTGCCAACTTCAGCATCTACCTTGATCCGGGCATGGTGCTGAAGCTCCATACTGCAGCAAAAATCAGCGGTGAGGTCTGGCAGAACGACGAACCCATACCAGAGGGCCTGTTTGACTGGCAGGAGGGGCGCTGATGAAAAATATCATAAGAAGAAGCATCACGCTGCTGCTGGTTCTGGCCCTGAACCTTGGCAGCCTTCCCTTTGGAATGGTAAGAACCACCGGTGCCCTGCCTGTTTACGCGGCAGGGGATGAGGGCTCAGGAACTGCCACTGTGCTGGTGAAGGAGCTCAGGACCGCAGAGGCCTGGGATGAGACGGCTCTGGATATGTGGCATTACAGCGGCTCCTACTGGATAGTGGGAAGCGGCAGAAATTCCGTGAAGATAATGGACAGAGACATCGACAGGCTGGAGGAGAGCCTGGAGGCTCTGGGGCTTAAGCTGCAGCTCAGCGTGAAGCTCCCTCAGGCGGTGGAAAAGGCCATGGAGGAGGGACTTTTCGAGGGCTGGACCCTTATGGGGCCCGGAAAACCTCTTTCCGCAATTGCCGATCCGGACAGCCTGGACCGGAATGCGGCAGCCTTCAGCGGAAATGCAGGCAATAAAAGGCTGAGCTTTTCCCTCAGCCCCAGATTTAACCTCAGCCAGTACGATTTCGACTATTTCGTGGATGGTCTCAGCAGCT
>JAEEPD010000170.1 GCA_016284575.1 Bacillota bacterium
CTTTTTCCGGCGGATTTGCTGATCCTTTTCGCGCTGGTGCTGAAAAGAGATTTCCTCTCAAGCATGTATATGACGCTCAAAGGAAAATGGCAGAGGATCACTGCAGCTATCCTTGTTACAGGGATCCTGGGATTCACTGCTTACGGATTGGCTTTGAAACCGGATAAAGTGTCCATCCTGCTCAGCCTGTTTTACTATTTTGTGATCGTTGCCTTTGCGGAAGAATTCGTCATCCGCGATGCATGTACATATTTTCTTCGGGACGCCTCGTGGCCGCTTCGCTATTTGCTGCCCAATTTATTCTTCGCATTGCCGCATCTG
The DNA here is from genome assembly GCA_016284575.1 of Bacillota bacterium. Taxonomy (GTDB): domain Bacteria; phylum Bacillota; class Clostridia; order Peptostreptococcales; family Anaerovoracaceae; genus RGIG2707. The sequence goes on from JAEEPD010000170.1 coordinate 322, forward strand.
TTCAGCTATGCGGGATGGGGTGAAATCACCGGCGGAGTAGTGCTCAATTTCCTTTTTAACGGTGTTTTGGGTTATATTTTTAGCGGCTGCCTGCTGCAGCTTCTGAAAGAAAAGTCAGGCTCGATATGGATTCCTGTGCTTCTGCATTGTCTGATGGATTATTCGGTAATACTTAAATACTGAATTGACTGTTGTATTTGGAGTCCGCGAAAAGAGGTAAAATCCTATGTCTGTTAAATATGAGAGTCTGCAGGGAAGCAAAGGAAGGCTGGGAGATGATGATACGGTTAATGAAAGAAAACACAGCAGCGTCGTTTATTCAGGATAAGGAGGTGTGATTCCTGAAACTTGGACTCATAGGAAAACTGTTTCCGCTCATGTTCAGCAGGGTGGTCTGTGGATATACCGCTGAAGCGCTTCCGGAGCTGGACTTGCAGGCGTTTAAGAAGAAACACAGGAAAGAATACGAAGCGATGGTTAAAAGGACGCCGTCCGTTGGCTCGATGAAGGACAACATGTTCGCCCCGGTAATGTATCTGGCCTGCTACGGCTTCTCCTACTATAAGGCTGACCCGGAGCATATCACGATGGACGTTTTTGACGGCATGATCGATGCGATCTGCAAAAGCGACATGATGAAGCGCTTCTACAAGGGAAAAAACTGCTTCGACCAGAAGGAGATCAAAAAATATGTACGCGGATCTGAGCGGTCGAAGAAGCGGGAGTATCCCATGGACTGGGTCTTCGATTTTTCCTATGACCTCTCGGTTCCCGAATACTTCGTGACGCACCGTGAATGCGGCGTCTGCAAGATAGGGCAGCAGGAGGATCTTGCGTTCCTGACGCCCCACATGTGCGTGATGGACTATCCGACCATTGAATATAAGGGCGGAAAGCTGCTTCGCACGAAGACCCTTGGGGCCGGAGGAGACTGCTGCGACTTCCACGTGGTCAAGGGAGACAAATAGGATTAAATATCTTCGCGCTGATCCCGGCGGTGCTGCGCAAGGTAATTGCGCTGCCCGCCTTTTTTCTGCTATACTTTTGGCAAAAGGAGACGAAAACCATGTCTAAAGGCGGAAAGATCATATGCATAGTGCTGGCGCTGCTCCTGGCAGCGGCGGGAAGCTTTGCCTTCTACGAAAGGAATCAGGCTGAGGATCTGGCAGCGGAGCTTGCGGATGCAAGGGCCTCCGCAGAGGCGGCGGAAAATGCTGCCAGTGAGGAGGCTGCACGGCTGGAGGAGGAGATCGGGGCTCTTAAGGCCCAGGTCGACGAGCTTTCTGCAAAGCTTGCGGATGCCTATATTGCCCCGAGGGTGACATTTTCCTCCCATGAGGCCCTGCAGGGGGACATAATCGCGGTCCGGGCGGAGATGAATTCGGCTGAAGGCTTGCCGGAGATAGAGACGGAGCTTGGCAAGGCTGTGTTCATAGAGGACCCCGCAGGGGGCAGCGTGCCGGAGATCGGCACTGGTACAGAAGCCCAGAGCGCCATCTATACGGCCTATGTGCCGGTCTGGTATGCCCAGAATCCCGGAAATTACAGCATCAAGGTAAAGATAGGGGACAGGGAGTACACGGACAGCGTCACAGTAAAGGCGAGGAAGTTCGGTGAGCAGCACATGACCATGTCAGCCGCCACTGCCAGCGCCACCATAGGGGCCTCCAACGCCAACGAGGACTATAACCAGAAGGTCACTCCCACCTACAGCACGGCGGAGCCGGTGCGCTACTGGGAGGGGACCTTTATACAGCCCGTGAGCGGGCGCATCACCACGGAGTTCGGCCTTTACCGCTACACGGACTACACCGACGGCAGCAGCAGAAGGGTCACAAGGCACACTGGGGTTGATATCTCGGCGGTGACAGGCACACCGGTCCCTGCCAGCAATGCGGGAAAGGTGGTCTACGCGGGGGATGTTATCATGACTGGCGGTACCATAGTGGTGGACCACGGCGGCGGCCTCAAGAGCTATTATTTCCACCTGAGCTCCGTGGACTGCGCCATAGGCGACATCGTTGAAAAGGGGCAGATCATAGGAAAGGTAGGATCCACAGGCTATTCCACCGGCGCCCATCTGCATGTGGAATTCAAGATCGGCTCCTACAGCCTCAGCCCCTGGGCCCTCTGGGACGGGACCAGCGATATTTACAAGTAGTTCATGCATGAGGCCCGCATAAAATCTGAATACTCAGCAATTAAAGACCCCGGAGCACGGCTTCCGGGGTTTGCTGCAGTTTGAGTACTATTCAGTTTTGGTTTCAGCGCCTTCTGTTATGGTATCACCCAGAGCCACTTCAGGCGAAACTTCTGCTTCATCAGAGGCGGCATGCATCACCGGCTGCGCTTCTTCAGTTTCTGCCTTCTCCCAGATCCTGAACTCGGGCTGGGGGTGTTTTTTATACCAGAGATAAAGGCCTATAGCAGCGGCTATAAGCAAAATGTCCGCAAACACAGTCCCTTCGACGCCGAAGCCCACATTGTAGAAGAGGCTGTCTCTGGCGGTGCTGGCGTCCAGCATGAATATGGAATAGGGCACCACGGAGCCGCTGTTTGGCAGGCCGAATATGATATTCTGGGTGAAATTCCAGGCGGTATGGGCTGCCAT
>JAEEPD010000171.1 GCA_016284575.1 Bacillota bacterium
TGGGCTACACCAATCACACCGTACTTGCCGAGGCTCTTGAAAAGTGGAACGCCCAGCTGGTGCGCATGCTCATGCCAAGGGTCTATGTCATCATCGAGGAGATAGACCGCCGCTTCAGGGCGGACATGGAAAAGAAGTTCCCGGGCGACTGGGGTAAAATCAACTACATGGCGCCCATCGGCGACAACCAGGTCAGGATGGCTAACCTGAGCGTCATCGGTTCCCACATGGTGAACGGCGTGTCCAGCCTCCATTCCGAGATCCTTAAGGACGAGCTCTTCCACGATTTCTATCTGGCGTGGCCCAAGAACTTCACCAATGTCACCAACGGCATCGCCTACAGGCGCTGGCTCTGCCAGTCCAATCCGGGGCTTACTGCACTGCTCAAGGAGTGCATAGGCGACGGCTTCCTGCACGATGCCTCCGAGCTGGAGAAGTTCGAGGCCTTCAAGGCCGACGCAGGGGAGCAGAAGCGGCTGGAGGAGATAAAGAGGGCCAACAAGGCTGCGTTCTCCGACAGGGTCTTCAAGCAGACCGGCATCCGTCTCAATCCCGACGGAGTTTTCGACGTGCAGGCCAAGAGGCTTCACGAGTACAAGCGACAGCTGCTGAATGTCATCAGGATCATCACCCGCTATCAGTACCTGAAGGACAATCCCAACGCGGACATCAATCCGGAGGTCTACCTGTTTGCGGCCAAGTCGGCCCCCAGCTACTTCCACGCCAAGGAGGTCATCCAGCTGATATCAAAGCTGGGTGAGGAGATCAACGCAGATCCTGTGGTTTCAAAGAAGCTGCAGGTCATGTTCCTGGAGAACTACAGCGTTTCCATGGCGGAGCACCTGATGCCGGCCACCGAGATCTCCGAACAGATCTCCCTTGCGGGCAAGGAGGCCAGCGGCACAGGAAACATGAAGATGATGATCAACGGAGCCATCACCATAGGCACCGAGGACGGCGCCAATGTGGAGATGCACGCTGCCGTGGGCGATGACAATATCTTCATCTTCGGTCAGCGCACCGAGGACGTTAAGGAGAACGTAAAGCACTACGAATCCAGATGGGCCTACGAGAGCAATTCTCTTCTGAGAGCTGCCGTGGACGCTCTGAATCCGGGCTTTGCGGGCAAGTCCTTCCACGACATCTACAACTATCTGCTGAAGCCCACCTACAGCATCGCGGATCCCTACATGTGCATGGCGGACTTCGACGATTACTGCAGGGTCCACCAGGAGATGATGTACGCCTACGCGGACCGTCCCCGCTGGAACTCCATGAGCATCGTAAACATCGCCAAGGCCGGGATCTTCTCCGCAGACAGAGCGGTGAAGGAATACGCAGACCGTATCTGGCATACGGAGCCCATCATCTAAGATTTTTGTAAGCATGCAACTGATATACTGTTCGCCTTTTCGGGCGGGCAGTATGTCAGCTGTTTTTATATGACTATATGGAGAGAGTTATGGAAAGTTTGTTCAAGACAGTTAGCAACGCCAGGGAGCTTGGGGGCATGATTACTGCCTCCGGGAAGCGCATAAAGTCAGGTGCTCTCATAAGGTCCGGCCAGCTGGGCCGGATGGACGATGCGGATCTTAAAGCCCTGAACGAAAGGGTGGGGCTGGTGATAGATCTCAGGGATGCCACGGAGGCGGCGGAGCTTCCGGACAGGATCCCCGCGGATGTGGACTATCTGGAGCTGCCCATCCTGGAGGATCTGGCTGCCGGCATCAGCCGGGACCAGCGCTCTGACGAGGAGATATATAAAAGCCTGCTGAAGGACCCGGAGTCCTCCCGCCTTTACATGTGCAGCATGTACAGGCAGTTTGTGGTCAGCTCCCATTCCAGGGCTCAGTACAGGATCTTTCTTAAGCTTCTCAAAGCCTACGGGGGCAGCGGCAAGGCCGTGCTGTGGCACTGCTCCGCAGGAAAGGACAGGGCGGGGATAGCCGCCATGCTGGTGGAACACATCCTTGGCGTCTCCTGGGAGGATATGCTTAAGGACTACCTTCTGACCAACGAATACAGGGCAGCCAGCCTGGCCATGAAAAAGGAGGATGTGAAGAAGCTCAGGGCTGATTTCGACGAAAATGCCGAGAAGGCGCTGGAGTACATGTACTCCGCAAGAGAGGACTATCTGGAGGCCTTTTTTGAGGCTGCCGAAAGAGCCTACGGAAGCCTGGATGCCTATATAGTCGAGGGGCTGGACTTCGATCCTTCAGAGCAGGAGATGCTGAGGCTGCTGTACCTGGAATAAGAGGAAAGGCTAAGCAGCTGCTGTTTCAAAGGGCGTGGATTCCAAGCTCCGCTTCATGAGCGAGCTCTTCGACAAGTACTACGATACCATGAGCATCGACTACTTCCCCTGGAAGGACGCACTGAAGTAATCGTATATTGACGCAAAAAACTGCCGGACACAGATCCGGCAGTTTTTATTTGGCATGACATTGGGGACGGTTCTGTGTGTCACCTTTTCATGCGAACAGCAAGTGCCTCTCAAGACCTCGCTCTTTAATCTCACATCAGCCTTCAAGGTCGGCCGCTGTTCAATTAAGCGCTAGCCCATGGTCTTTCGAAGCACTTGCTGCTTCGCTGACAGGGGCCATTAGAGATGGTTCTCTTTGACATAAAACACGATAAGTCAGAGGCCCTCAGCGCAAGGGCTTCGGAACATCTTCCCTTATCGTTAATGCGTTTTTAGATTTGTTTTAGCGTATGCTGAATGGTCTTCCGCAGGAGCTCTACGCAGCCGCGCGATTTCAGCGAGTGTGCGTTGAGGCAGCCGGGAGGCTAGCGCGACAGTGAGCGCCGACGGTAGGCGCGAGCGGGTCCGGCGCGCGGCCGAGACTAGCGAAGCTGAAATCGATTGCGCTGCAGCGACGAGGACTTTTGACCATGAAGCATACTTAAAGCAGGATATAAATAAAATGTGACAAAGAGATACGTCCTCGTTGTCACATCATGTGCCTGCTATTTTATAAGGTCTTCGAGCTTGAATTTTTCGGCGGCCTGGGAGTCCAGTTCTGCCCGCATACGGGCAAGGCCTGCTTCTACTTCCTGTTTATACTCTCTGGCGGAGACTCTGAGGACCCCCAGCTGAAGAGCTGCAAGCTGTATCATGCCGTCGGAGCTTACTATCTTTACGGAGTAATTCTTTCCTATCTCGTGGACCAGCTTTTCTATGTAGCTGTCTGCGCTTTCGCCCTCCTTGGTGTAGACCACCGAAAGCTTTCCCTGGGCCTGGCGGGACCCCTGGCCTTCCTTAACTTTGTAGCCGTCGAAGATAAGCACTGTCGGACAGTCCTTGTAGCCTGCGTAATTGGCCAGCATGGTTATGAGCTTCTGTCTGGCGGCCTCGAAATTGCCGCTTCCTGAGCGGGGCAGGGGACCCTCCTGAGGCCGTTTGCCGCTGCCCGGAGTCCTGAGCCCCTTTGCGCCTGCATTCCCTGTGGCGATCTCCTTCAGCTCCTCCCAGGCAAATATCAGGTTGTAGCCGTCCACGATAAAGTAATCAGCCTTTTGTATGACGGACTTTGGCTTTGCCTTTCCGAAATCCCTGGAAACGCTGGTGTAGCGGGGCCTTTTGATCTCCCCGAACTCCCGCTGCATTATGGCCTCCAGCTCCTTTTCGTCGATGTCCAGATTGCGGCTGTTGACCATGGGCTTGGGGGCAGTTTCATGGCTGTCGCCCTCCTGGCCCAGCCTCAGGCCGCTGTCTATGTGGGCGAAGCCCGCCACCTTGTCCCATGGCACGATAATGCCGCTGCCGTGGGAGCAGAACACCGAATCGGCGCTGTTTTCCACGTCTCGCTCGGCCTCGTAGCCTGTCTCCTCGATTACCTTCGCTGTGTTGTGGCAGGGGAAATAGCCCGCGAATCTGGCGGAGAGCCTGCCCCGGCCCTTGGTATAGGAAAGGAGCACAGGGGTGTAGCCCTGCATCTCGCTTACAGGAGCCTTTCCGTTGATGGACACGGTGAGCCCCAGATCCACAGGGGGCTCGAACTCGGCGCTCATGGCCTGAAGGTCGCTGATGGCCCTGCCTATGGCTTCAGAGGGCAGCTCCAGTGTGAAGTCGTACCAGGGCTCCAGCAGCAGGTTCTCGGCCTTCATAAGGCCGTTTCTTACGGCTCTGTAGCTGGCCTGCCGGAAGTCGCCGCCTTCGGTGTGCTTAAGGTGGGCCCTTCCTGCGATGAGGGTCATTTTTATATCCGTGATGGGGGAGCCTGTCAGCACCCCGATGTGGGGTTTTTCAGCCAGATGGGTGAGCACCAGCCTCTGCCAGTTGAGATCCAGAAGGTCCGTGCTGACGCTGCTGTCAAGGATGATGCCGCTGCCCCGGGGGAGGGGCTCCAGCAGCAGGTGGACCTCGGCGTAGTGGCGCAGGGGCTCAAAGTGGCCTATGCCCTCCACGGGAGCAGCAATGGTCTCCATGTAGACTATGCGGCCCCTGTCCATCTCGCATTCAAGGCCGTAGCGGTCCAGGATGAGCTGCTTTAGGACCTCGATCTGTATGGGCCCCATGAACTGGGCCTGGATCTGGCCTGCGGTGGAGTTCCAGACTATGCGAAGCATGGGGTCCTCCTCCGCCAGCTTCAGAAGCTTGGCGTAGGCGTCCTGTATGTCCGTGCCTTCCGGCAGGGTGATGCAGTAGCTCAGGACAGGCTGAAGCTCCGGAGCTTCTGCGTTGCTCTCAAAGCCAAGGCCCTGGCCCGCGTAGCTTTTTTCAAGGCCCAGCACAGCGCAGATCTGGCCTGCGGGAATCTCCTCCTCTGCAGTGAATCTGCTGCCTGAGTAGACCCTTATCTGGCTGATTTTTTCCTCGTATTCCTGCCGCTGGCCGGTGCGCTCAAGTATTTCGGTATTTATGGTGCGGCGGACCTTGAGGCTTCCGCCCGTTATCTTCAGCCAGCTTAGCCGCTGGCCCTTTTCGTCTCTTGTTATCTTGAATATTCTGGCGCCGAATTCTTCGGGGAAGCTTTTTTCAGCAGTCAGTGCATCCAGTCCCTCAAGGAATTCGTCCACGCCCTCCAGCTTCAGGGCTGAGCCAAAGAAGCAGGGGAAGGCCTTCCTCTGCTGCACCAGAGCCTGGATGCTGCCAGGCGTAAGGCTTCCGCTCTCCAGATATTCCTCCAGCGCCTCCTCCTCCAGCTCCGCAAGGAACTCGAGGGTGTCTTTTGGCAGCAGGGCGGAAAGGTCCGGGGTGTTTTCCGGGTCTGCCGGAGCTCTTCCGCCTGATGGATCAAAGGAAAAATCTATGCACCCGCTGCCAAGGTGGGCTCTGAGGTCTGCCATTATCTCTTCTCTGCTCTGCCTGGCAAGGTCCATCTTGTTGACCCATATAAAGCAGGGGACGCGGTACCTTTCCAGCAGCTGCCAAAGGGTGCGGGTATGGGCCTGAACGCCGTCGGGACCGCTGATGACAAGTATTGCGTAGTCGAGCACCGACAGGGTTCGCTCCATCTCAGCGGAAAAGTCCATGTGACCCGGTGTGTCCAGCAGGTCGAAGCGGGTGTTTCCGTACTCAAAAACGGCCTGTTTGGAGAATATGGTTATGCCACGTTCTCTTTCAAGCCTGAAGGTATCCAGATATGCGTCTTTGTGGTCGACCCGTCCAAGAGTCCTGATGGCGCCGCTTCTGAAAAGCATGGCCTCGGACATGGTGGTCTTTCCTGCGTCCACATGGGCCAGAATGCCAAGTACGGTGTTTTTCATGGAGTTATTATATTTGGAGTATGATTTCCTGATCAGTACAGCAGGCCGTATGTGCGGCTGAGCTTGTCGAGGATATCCTTTGGTATGCTGCCTTCGTAGAGAGCCCGGCCTTGATAGAGGCGCAGGGCTTTTTCCAGAAGGTCGGGGTCCTGGCACTTGATGCAGAGGGGGTCCCTTACTATGTTGCATATCTCTTCAAAAACCGCAAGCTGCGCAGCCTCTGAGCCTGCTTTCCCGCCTGCGTTTTCTCCCTCCGCAAACAGCTCTATCCCGAAGAGCCTGGGACTGTCCTTGTCGAAGTCCTCGTCGAAGTCGTCCAGTACATCGGAGAGCTCGGCGTCTGCCGGGTAAAAGGCCTCGCAGCGGGTGCCGGGTTCAAGGAAATAGGCGTTCAGATTGGATGCGGCGGGAAGAAAGGCCTGCTTCACAGCCTTTGGCGGATGCATGGTCAGGGCCTTGGCGGTCCTTGCGATAGCCCCCACGTGGGCCTCATCGGTGCCGCAGCAGCCTCCGAATATCATCACGCCGTTCTCCGCCATCTCCTTAAGGTAACTGGTATATTCCTCCGGGGGACAGTTGTAGACAGTCCTGCCGTCCACTATCTGGGGCATGCCCGCATTGGATTTGGCAAGAAGGGGAGTGTAGGAATAGCTGCCCAGCCTTCTGATCTGGGTGAGCATCTCCTTGGGACCGCAGGAGCAGTTCATGCCAAAGGCTCCCGCTCCCATGCCCTGGAAGATGTTCAGGGCTGCAAGTATGTCCGCTCCTGAAACGCAGCGTCCGTCCTCCGCCACGGAGAAGGACACCATTATGGCCTTGTCCGACACCTCTCTTATGGCGAAGATCGCCGCCCGGGCATCGGAGAGGGTCATCATGGTCTCCACCACGAACAGGTCCACCCCCGCATCCTCCAGCGCTCTGGCCTGGGGCCTGTAGGCATCGATCAGCTGGTCGAAATGAGCCGTCCCCATGGGGTAGAGGAACTGGCCTGTGGGGGACAGGTCTCCCGCTATGAGGCAGGGAGGCCGGCCCTGCTTTTTCAGCTCTTCAGCCGTTTCTCTTACCGCCTGCTTCGAAAGCTCCGCCAGAGCTCTGTTCATCTCATAGCACTGCTCAGAAAGCCCGTGGCCTGCCAGCTGAAAGACATTGGCTCCGAAGGTGGGTGTATAGACCACCTCGCTGCCCGCAAGTATATAGTTTTTCTGGATCTCCACAATGGCCTCCGGGTGCTCCAGAGTCCAGGCCTCGGCGCACATGTTGCCCTTGAAGCCGCGTTTCTGCAGCTCCGTGCCGGTGGCGCCGTCCAGTATGAGGGGGTATCTAAGCTCCATAATTGTCCTCCAGGGTCATATGGCTGTAAAAGGTATCGGT
>JAEEPD010000172.1 GCA_016284575.1 Bacillota bacterium
AGCGCGTCCAGGACATATTCATGAGGATGTTCAACAAGGGCGACATCTACAAGGGCGCCTACGAGGGCTGGTACTGCACCCCCTGCGAGAGCTTCTGGACCGAGAGCCAGCTGAAGGACGGCAAGTGCCCGGACTGCGGCAGACCCGTTGAAAAAGCTAAGGAAACGGCTTATTTCTTCAAGCTGTCCAAGTACGCGGACAGGCTGGTAGAGCTGCTCAAAGGCGGCGAGTTCCTGCAGCCCATGACCCGCGTCAACGAGATGCTCGGTTTCATAGATCAGGGCCTGGAGGACCTGTGCATCTCCCGCGAGAGCGTAAAGTGGGGCATCCCCGTTCCCATCGACCCGGACAACACCATCTACGTCTGGCTGGACGCCCTTTCAAACTACGTCACCGCCCTGGGCTGGCCCAGGCTTGACGGCGAGAGCGACGAAAAGTATCAGCGCTACTGGCCTGCAGACGTGCATCTTGTGGGCAAGGAGATAGTCCGCTTCCACTCCCTGATATGGCCCGCCATGCTGATGAGCGTGGATCAGCCCATTCCAAAGCACGTGCTGGGACACGGCTGGCTGCTGATCGACGGCGGCAAGATGTCCAAATCCCTCGGAAACGTGGTGGATCCCGTCATCCTGATCAACAGATACGGCGTGGACGCCCTGAAATATTTCCTGCTCCGCGAGTACACCTTCGGCTCCGACGGCGTGTACACCAACGAGGTAATGCTCAACCGCCTGAACTACGATCTGGCCAACGACCTGGGCAATCTGCTGTCCAGGACCGTCTCCATGATCGAGAAGTACTGCGGCGGAGTAATCCCCGGCGCAGGTCCCGAGGAGGGCCCGGACGAAGAGCTGAAGGCTCTGGCTCTGGCCTGCAGGGACAAGGTCTCCGCCCACATGGACAAGTTCGAGTTTAATGTGGCGCTGGATTCCATCTGGACCGTGGTACGCCGCACCAACAAGTACATAGACGAGACCGCACCCTGGGTGCTGGCCAAGGACGAAGCCTCCAAGGGCAGGCTTGACACCGTGCTGCACAATCTGGCGGAGTCCCTGCGCATCACCTCCATACTGATCCATCCCTTCATGCACACCACCTCTGCCAACATGAGGCAGCAGCTGGGCATCGAGGGCGAGCCCGTGTGGGATGACGCTGTGGTATTCGACCTGCTGGGCGGCCAGAAGGTGCAGAAGGGCGACCCCATCTTCCCCAGACTTGACATCAAGAAGGAGCTGGAGGAGCTGAACGCCATCAGAGAGGCCAACAAGGCTGCCGCAGCTGCGGAAAATGCTGCAAAGGAGCCTGAAAAGAGCTACGAGCCGGTGAAGGATTTCATTGAATTCGATGATTTCGAGAAGATAGACCTGAGGACAGGCGTCATCACCAAGGCGGAGAAGCATCCCAAGGCCGACAAGCTGCTGGTGTTCCAGGTGGATATGGGCTTTGAGACCCGCCAGATCATCTCAGGCGTTGCCGAGAGCATAGATCCCGAAAAATGCGTGGGACAGCATGTTATAGTTGTGGCCAACCTTAAGCCCAGGATGCTGAGAGGCCTTGAGAGCAGCGGCATGATCATCTACTCCAAGGGCGAGGACGGCAAGTACAGATTTGCCGAGACCCCCAGCGAGGCCGGTATACCGGTGGCATAGCCTTTGCAGGCAGGGCGGACCTGCCCAAGATAAACGATGGAAAAGATACTTTTCGACACTCACTGTCACATTTCTGACAGTACATATGATGACTGCAGGGAGGCTCTGATCGAGGAAATCAGGGCTTCCCGTTTGAAGTATGCCGTGGACATCGGCACCCGCGTTGAGACCTCGCTGAATGTCTGCGAGACCGTAAAGAGGCTGGATTTCTGCTACGGCACCGTGGGCATGTTCCCCGGGAACTGCTACGGCAGGCCCATGAGCGAGCTGGACATTTTCGAAAGGCTCTACAAGGAGAACGAAAAGATAGTCGCCATAGGCGAGATCGGCCTGGATTATCACTACGATGACACAGACAAGGAGCAGCAGCACAGGTGGTTCGCCGCTCAGATAGAGCTGGCAAAGTCTCTGAATGCGCCCATCTGCATACATACCAGGGACGCGGACGACGACACCCTGCGAATGCTCAAGGACCAGAAGGCCTTCGACCACATCAAGGTCCTGATGCACTGCTACTCCGGCAGCGCAGAGCTGGCAAGGCAGTACGTGAAGCTGGGCGCTGTTATAAGCATCTGCGGACCCGTCACCTACAAGAATGCACGCAAGACCGTGGAGGTGGTGGAGCAGACAGGGCTGGAGCACCTGGTGGTGGAGACCGACGCGCCCTATCTGACGCCGGTACCCTTCAGAGGCAAGATAAACAAGCCATACTACGTGGAGCACACCGCCCGCAAAGTGGCAGAGATCAAGGGCCTGAGCTTTGAAGAGGTGGCAGAGACCACCCTGAAAAATGCCTGCAGGTTCTATGGGATCACTGATCTGTAAATACAGGGATTCAAGAAACTATTTCAACGGGTGACATAGGGAGGGCACCCAGGCGCTGAGCCAAAGCGAAGCGAATGGGAGGGTGCCCTGTGGCAGGACCCGTTGAAATGCACCATAAATTATGAACGCTGAGCTTATCGTAAGAAATACCATAAAGGAGCATGGGCTGATCCCGCAGGGCAGCCGCGTGGTGCTGGGCCTTTCAGGAGGCCCGGATTCCCTGTGCCTTCTTTATGTGCTTGCGGAGCTTCAGCGGGTCTTCGGCTTCAGGCTGGAGGCCCTGCACCTGAATCACCTGATGCGGGGCGAAGAGGCGGAAGCGGACGTGGAGTTCCTGAAGAAGACCTGCGAGTCTCTGTCCGTGCCCCTTACTGTGGTCCGCTGCGACGTGTATAAAAAGGCCGCAGATGAGGGCATCTCCGTGGAGGAGGCTGGAAGGGCAGCCCGTCATGAGGCTCTGAAGGAATGCGCCGCCGGGGACCTGATGGCCCTGGCTCATAACAGAGACGACCAGGCTGAGACCGTGCTCATGCGCATCATGCGGGGCACAGGCATCCACGGCCTTGCCGCCATGGAATACAAGAGGGACGACGGCCTCATCCGTCCCCTGCTGGACACCCCCAGGCTCGAGGTGGAAAAATACTGCATCGCCCACGGGCTCATGCCCCGCTACGACCGCACCAACGGGGACCCCGCATACACCAGAAACCGCCTGCGGCTGGAGCTTCTCCCGGCTCTGGAGCAGGACTATAACCCAAGCATAAAAGAGGTCCTTGTGCGGCTGTCGCAGAACGCCCGCGAGGACGACGATTATCTGGCCCTGGAGGCCGAAAAATTCATAAACACTTCACTTGATATTCGCAGGTCCGGGGGGGATACTGAAGTATCATGCAGCGTGAAAAAGCTTCGCGCCCTGCACCCTGCGGTGTTCAAAAGAGTGATAAAGCTCATATTCTCCGGCATAGGTCTGACGGAGGATATAGCAGCGGTTCATCTGAACTCGCTTCACAATGCCCTTGAGCGCAACAGAGGCGGCGCCCTGATCCAATTTCCCAGGGGCTACGAAGCCGTATTTTCCAAGGGAAACGTTGTGTTCAGACGCAGCTTGTGATATTATTGAATGTCGTAAATTAAACGGAGGTTTACATATAGATGAATGACAACAGAAAGAGAGGACCCGGCGGGGGAAGGACACTGATCATATATCTGGTGCTCTTCGCCGTGGTGATCCTTATTTTTGCTGCCTACAGAGGCAGCGGGCTCACGAACGATGCCGCCATAAAAGAGGTGGAGTATTCCGAATTCGTGGGCTATCTGCAGAACAGGCAGATCACCAAGATAGTGGTGAATGAAAGCAGCCAGAGGTATCAGGCCACCCTTAAGGACGGCAGTCAGGTGCTCTGCTACGCGCCGACGGTCTA